>JAGAAU010000087.1 GCA_017615135.1 Bacteroidales bacterium
ATACGAGAAGACACAGATACGGGAACGCAGGCTCCCGCACGGGAACCCCCTCCTGCCTGATGAAGTTTGCCAGCACGTGTCCCTGAAGATGGTTCACCATAACCAGCGGTTTGCCGATGGAAAGCCCGAGCGTTTTTGCGAAGGAAGTACCTACCAGCAGCGAGCCCAGAAGCCCGGGGCCGCGGGTAAATGCGATTGCAGAAAGCTCGTCCGGGGCCACGCCCGCCCTTTTCAGCGCCTCGCTGACCACCGGTACGATATTCAGTTCGTGGGCGCGGGATGCCAGTTCCGGAACCACCCCGCCGTACGACTTGTGTACATCCTGACTGGCGATGACGTTCGAGAGCAGCACCCTGTCACGGATGACCGCCGCCGAAGTATCGTCGCAGGAAGATTCTATTCCCAGTATAATGTCTGCCATAAAATTTCTGCAAAAATATTACTATTTTTGTAAATTGTGGCAATTGTGAAGAAACATACCCGCGTATTGACGATAATTTTCGGCATTCTGCTGCTTTTGGCAGCGGCGGGGTTCATGGTGCTCCAGTTGCCCTCCGTGCAGACCGGCATCGCCAACTATGCCACGGAAAAGCTCAAGGAAATTACGGATGCCGACATCTCCATCTCGAAGATTCAGATTAAACCCCTCAGCGCGATAGTCCTCCGCGATGTCTGCATTCTCGACACCAACCCTTATATCCCGGACGAGAATTCCCTGCGCCAGTACGATCCGGTAGACACCCTGTTCTCTGCCTCTGCGGTCAGCGCCAGAATCGACATTTCCAGCCTTCTGACCATGGAGCCGATAAAGTTTGGCAATGCAACGGTAGACAACGGGCACCTGCACCTTACCGTTGAACCGGACAGCGTGTACGGAGTTAATCTCACAAGGATTTTCAGAATCCCCAAATCCAACGAAGAGCTTTCCCAAAAGGACATTTTCCTGATACGGACAATAAATGTCAACAACTTTCGCTTCAGCCTTACATCCTTTGCTCCCTTCGGTCCCATGAGGTCTTTGGAACCCCAGGAAATAAACTGGGAGAACTTCAGCGTACGCACAAACGTAGAAGGACGCGACCTCCACTTCTCGGACGGCCGTATGTCCGGCGTAGCCGAGAAGGTGGAACTCTGGCAGGACAAGGGCTTCCACTGCCGGCAGGTCGAGGGACAGGCCCTGGTAGGAAGGGGCAAGGCTATCATCACCGACATTTACGCCGTTGAAGATAACTCCACCGTTCATCTGGACACCCTGACTTTCAGTTACAGGGACGCATCAGATTTTTCCGATTTCATCAATAAGGTGCACATACGGGGAAGGGCTTCTGAAACACGGCCATCTCTCTTTGCGATGAAAACCCTGCGCTTCTTTGCCCCGGGATTCTCGGCGAACCGATGCGTGGCCAATGTCAAATCCCTTATTGTAGACGGTTACGTGAGCGATCTGCACGTTACCAACTTCAACGTCAGGGACACCCTCAGCGGCATTTCCGCATTAATCGAAGCCTCCTGCACCAAGCTGCCCGAGATTGGGAACAACGATGTAGAGGCCTCTATCCGCAATATGAGCTTCACCCCCGAAAGGCTGGAAAAGTTCATTTCCGGATTCACCGGTTATCATCCGGGGCTGGACAAAACACTCCCGCGCGGGTTCTATACCCTTAACAGCCATACCAGCGGCAATCTGAACAATCTCCGGGAAAATGCCGCCATCAACTCCACCCTGGGGAAAGTGAACGTTACTTCTTCGGTGCGAAACACTGCCAACGGCAAACCGCTTGAAGTACAGGCCCTGCTGAACGCCCGCGCCCTGGACCTGGGCGCTATTTTCAAGTCTGCGGCTTTAGGCAGATGCGACATAGACGCCCTGGGCATGAACCTGACTACCGGACGCGATATATTCAATCTGCGCATAGACAGCCTTCAGATTGCCTCCCTGCGCTTCCTGCAGCACGATTTCAAGAACCTGTATGCCAGCGGTTCCATGGACGGAGAAAACATTTCCGCTACCATGACGGCCGGCGACAGCGCGCTGCTTATGAACCTGGAAGCTGAATCCACTGCCGGGAACGGCTCAGGCCCCGACAAGTACAAAGTGCACGGCAAAGTCTACGATGCAGACCTTCACGCCTTCGGGGTAAACGTCCACAAAGGCGAGTCCAGGATAGCCTTCGGCATAGACGGGGCAATGTCTATACTGAAAGAAGGTTCCAGGCACAACGGACGGCTGTATCTGAGCAATGTGGAATTGAAAGACAGCGCAAAGGTTTATCAGCTCGGCGGAATCCAGACCGGATACATATCCTACGGAGAGGAGAAGCACATAGACATGGACTCCGGTTTCCTTGAAGCGCACCTCTCCACAGACCGCAGCTTCAATCAGCTGGTCCCTGATTTCTCCGAAATGACGCTAGCCCAGGCCTTCCCCTCGGTTTTCAGTGAAAATATCAGGGAACAGGAAGACTTCGGCTACTGCGACCTGTCCGTCAAAACCGGCTACACCAGGGAAATCCTGGATTTCCTCTTCCCCTCCATGTTCATCGAGAAAGGCACTTCTCTAAGCGTAGTCAGCGATACAGACGGAAGCATGGATGCAGAATTCAGTTCCGGCAGGATAATAGTAGGCGGCATCCACGGCAAAGGCCTGTATATGGACCTCAACAACAAGAGCGGAGCTCTCAGCGCCAATATGGTTTCAGACGAGCTCAAACTGGCCGGAATATCCCTGAAAGATACGCGCCTGAACGCAGAGGCGGCAGACGACAACTTCGACCTCAACCTGTTCCTGTCTCAGCTCGACCACGAAGAGAACAATATCCGCGCAGTTGTCGAGGGCAGTCTGAGCAAGGATGAAAACGGCAAACTGGAACTTAATGCGAGCCCGCTGAATTCCAGCATCACCCTGGCCGGAGAAGAATGGCGTTTTTCCGACGCCCCCATTCGATGGAATTCTGACGGGATTCATATCGACCAGCTGACCATGGACTGCAACCAGCAGCACATTCGGATGAACGGCGGAGTGTCGCGCAATGTGACCGACACCCTCACCATTTTCATGCAGAACTTCGACCTCACCACCGTAGACCAGCTTACAAACGGAGTTTACGGACTTGACGGCACTGTATCGGCAGACGTCATCTACATATCCCCGCTGGCCAGCGACAACACCAAACTCACGCTCGGAGTGCTGTGCGAAGACCTTACCATAGACGGGGTAAACGCCGGAACCGTCCTGGTAGACAGCCGCTGGGACGACCGCAGGAACAAGATGGAGTTCACTCTCCAGAACTCCATCGAGCACTTCCAGGCAATCAACGCACATGGAGACTACCGTCCTTCAGACCGCTACGTGAATGCAAGCCTCGAGCTGGACAGCCTGAATGTTGCAATTGCGGGGCCGTTCTTCAAGAATGTCTTCAGTGAGATGGGAGGCAGCCTGAGCGGCACGGTGGAAGCTTCAGGGCCATTGAACAAGATTAAGATATCCAGCAAAGGCACCCGTTTCAACGACACCATGCTGCGCATAGCGTACACCGGAGTCCCCTACCACTTCAACGGACCCTTCGAAATCAACCAGAAGGGCATTGTCTGCA
>JAGAAU010000088.1 GCA_017615135.1 Bacteroidales bacterium
AGGGCCTGGTCGTGCATGGGAATGAGCATTTCGGAGGGGTTGGCCACCTCGCGCAGCCCCTTGCCCTCCATCTCAAAGACCGCCAGTTCAGAGGTGGAGCCGAAGCGGTTCTTGATTCCGCGCAGGAGGCGATAAGCCCCGCGGTTTTCACCCTCGAACTGCAGCACCACGTCCACTATGTGCTCGAGGATTTTCGGCCCTGCGATGAACCCGTCCTTGGTGATGTGTCCGATGAGTATTACCGCCACGCCGCTCTCTTTTGCGAATCTGAGCAGCGCGGCCGCCACTTCCTTGATCTGGCTTACCGAGCCCGGGGTGGAATCCAGCGCGGAACTGTACATGGTCTGCACGGAATCTACTATCACCAGGTCCGGATGCATTTTTTCCGCCTCTTCGATGATGTTTTCCACCATCGTCTCGCAGAAAATGCTGCAGTTGTCGCCGCTGCCGCCGAGTCTCTCCGCACGCATCTTCACCTGCCTGGCGCTCTCCTCTCCGGTGGCATACAATACCTTGAGAGAAGGGCAGTGCAGGGGAATCTGGAGCGACAGTGTGGATTTTCCTATTCCGGGTTCTCCTCCTATAAGAACGAGAGAACCGGGGACAAGCCCGCCGCCGAGTATGCGGTCTACCTCTTCCATCCCGAGGGATATGCGCTGTTCGGCGCTGCAGTCTACCTCATTCAGTTTCAGTGGTTTGGAGCTGCTGTTAAGGGATGCTTTAGCGGCTGCACGGGCCCCTTTCGGTGCTGCGCCCGGCGCTTCCACCATAGTGTTCCATTCGCGGCACGCAGGGCACTGCCCCATCCATTTGGGGCTCTCATTGCCGCACGAAGTGCAGTACCAGACGGTTTTGGGCTTTGCTGCCATCAGGCTATATGTTTTTCCCAGGCCCAGACGGCTGCGAGCGTATCTTCAATCTTGCGCTCTGCCTTCCAGCCCAGTTCCTTATTGGCGAGGGTGGGGTCTGCCCAGATGGCAACTACGTCTCCGGAGCGTCTGGGGGCGAATTTATAGTTCAGTTTGAGATTGTTGACCTTCTCGAACGCAGTTACCAGTTCCATCACGGACAGAGGGGTGCCGGTACCCACGTTGAAGATTTCGTATTCTTCCTTCATCTTTCCGTCCAGCATCCTTGCCACCGCGCAGACATGGGCTTTCGCCAGGTCCACAATGTCGATATAGTCTCTGAGGCAGGTTCCGTCCGGGGTAGGGTAATCGTTACCGAAGATGCTCAGGCACGCCCTCTTGCCGATTGCGGTCTGGGTGATGAAGGGAACCAGGTTGTTGGGGACTCCCCTGGGAAGTTCGCCAATAAGGGCGCTGGGGTGTGCTCCGATAGGGTTGAAGTAACGCAAAGCTATGCCCTTGATTCCTTCGTATGCCTTTACGGAATCGCGCAGGATATCTTCGCACATCTGCTTGGTATTGCCGTAGGGGGAGGTGGCCGGCTGGCGGGGAGAAGTCTCCGTTACCGGCAGTTTGTCGGTTTCTCCGTAAACGGTTGCGGAGGAAGAGAACAGCACGTTGCAGCCGTCTTTGCGCTTGCGGGCGGTCTCCAGCAGGTTGATGAATGACACCAGGTTGTTCCTGTAGTACATAAGAGGCTCGGCCACCGATTCGCCCACCGCCTTGAAGGCTGCAAAGTGAATCACTGCGTCTATGCTGTAGGTTTCGAAGAGTTTATCAACTGCTTCGGCATCGCAGAAATCCATCTTTACGAGCGGCAGCTTCCTGCCGAGAATCTTGCATACGCCATTGTAGTTGGTTTCATCGCAATTGGACATATTGTCCGCGATAACCACATCGTATCCGGCGTTGGAGAGTTCAACCGTTACATGGCTGCCAATAAATCCGGCTCCGCCGGAAACAAGTACCGTCTGTTTCATAATATAGTTTAGTGTTTTTCGTCTTCTGTCCATTCACGGTAGGGGCGGCGGGAAAGGTAGGAATTGTAATAGCGCCCGTCTGTGCTCACTTCCTTTCCGAGCCATTCCGGACGGTCGAAACTGTCGTTTTCGGTCTTCAGTTCGATTTCTGCAAGCAGCAGGCCTTCGTTGGCTCCGTGGAATTCGTCAATTTCCCAGATATGCACCCCGTCGGTGTTGCGAACAAGGTGCCGGGTTTTCTCAATCTTCCCCGGGTTGGCAAGCAACAGCAGCTGTTTTGCATCTTCCAGCGGGATTTCATGCTCCCACTCGAAACGTCCCAGGTGCCCCGGCATCGGCCTTCCCTTTACGGTGATAAACCCCTTGGGGCCTTTTGTGCGCACCCGGACCGTCCGGATGGAGTCGCTGCAAAGGTAGCCCTGGTTTATATCGTACGAGGCGTACACCTCCTTGCGGAAGTCCCCTTTTACCAGAAATTTTCTTTCCGTTTCCGTCATACCTACAAATATACGGAAATGACGCAAGAAAAATTAAAAACTTTTCAGTTTTTTGAATGCGGGGAGGGAGCGGACTATGGTGTCGTAGGAAACGCAGTAGGCGATGCGAAGATATCCGGGGGCTCCGAAACTGTCTCCTGGCACCAGCAGCAGCCCTTCCTTTTTGGCCAGTTCGGAAAATTCGTGCGCATCGGCTATGGGAGACTTTACAAAGAGATAAAAGGCCCCGTCCGGCGGTATGCATTCATATCCCATCGCACAGAGCTCCGAATAGAGAAGGTCGCGGTTGCGGCGGTATGCGTCCACATCGGGGCGGACATCCGCACATTCGGCCACCACTCTCTGCAGCAGGCTGGGGGCACAGACGTAACCCAGGGCCCTTCCGGCACCGCAAATCGCGGCATAGACCGCCCGTTCATCCTCTGCCCGGGGGCTTACGGCGATATAACCTATACGCTCGCCGGGAATCGAAAGGCACTTGCTCCAGCTGTAGCACACCAGAGTGTTCCGATAATAATTCATTACGAAGGGCAGTTCCTCCCCGGAATAGACTATTTCCCGGTAGGGCTCATCGCTGACTATGAAAATAGGATGCCCGTAAAGCTCACTTTTCTCCTCCAGAATCGATGCGAGAGTCCTCAGGGTTTCGAGTGTATAGACCACTCCGCTGGGGTTGTTGGGTGAATTGATCACTACTGCCTTGGTAGCGGGAGTGATGGCGGAGGCCAGGGCGGTAAAGTCCGGCTGAAAATCTGCCGGATTGAAGGGGACCGATACGAACCTGGCCCCGGCGGCCTCGGCAAATACCTTATATTCAGGGAAGAAAGGAGCCGGAACAACAATCTCGTCGCCCGGGTTGCAGAGTGCCTTGAAACTGATGCATAGAGATGCGGCCGCTCCACAGGTCATGTAGAGGGAATCGGCCCCCAGACCTGCGCCAAAGCGGCTATTCAGGCTTGCAGCTATCTTCTTCCGTACCTCGAAATCGCCTTGGGCGGAAGTGTATGCGTGAATGCCGGGATTGTCGTGGTGGGCCTTCAGAGAGGCGATTACCGCATCGGGCACCGGCACGCTGGGGTTCCCGAGGGAGAAGTCGAATACTGCATCCGCGCCCTTTTCGGCCGCCAGCTGCCTGCCATACTCAAAAAGTTCCCTGATTTCCGACCGCCTGCTCCCCAGGCCGTACATCTCTTCGTTGTAGTTTTGCATCTTACTCTATTTTTGAACAAAGTACACCATTTTCGTTACCCAGGCTCCGTGTCTGGGCTGCCGGGATGACTGTCGGGGAAGTAAACCCGTGGCCACCCGAGGCCTCGTAAACGGGAG
>JAGAAU010000010.1 GCA_017615135.1 Bacteroidales bacterium
AGGCATCTACATAAACCATGCATCCGGTCTCTCCTTTGGAGAAGAGCTTCCAGACACCCATTGCCAGCTCTGAGCAGTAGCTCAGGTCGTAAGCCACGGGATCCTGGCAGCGAACGTCGTAACCGATTTCTACGGGACGCGTCTTTACCTTGAGGCCGAGTTTCTTGAACTCTTTCTCAAGTATGTCGTTGAACAGAACTGCCTTGGAAATCTTACCAAGCTCTGGATGGCCGTGCTCGTCGTAAGTCATGTGAACGCCTGTAGCTTTGATATCCTCGGGATCGAGATCGTGGAAAACGCCTTCAGCAACCACGACAGTTCCGTAAGGAATGCCCAACAGCTTGCGCTTGAGAATAGCGGAAACCGTCAACTTTATAATCTTGTCTACGGAAATATCCGTCTTGTTGAACATTTCAGGGATGATGGTCATGGGGCAGTGGGTAGCCTCGCCGATACCGAGGGCAAGGTGGCCGGCGCTGCGTCCCATAGCGGAAATAAGCAGCCAGTTCCCGGAAGTACGGGCGTCTTCATACACTGTGCGGGCCAGATGGGCGCCTTCGTTCTTGGCTGAGTTGAAGCCGAAGGTAGGGGCATTCCCGGGCAGGGGAAGATCGTTGTCTATAGTCTTGGGGACGTGGATGTTCTTAATAGGATACTGTTTGGCCTGCAGGAACTTGGCGATGCGGTTAGCAGTAGATGCGGTGTCGTCTCCGCCAACGGTCACAAGCAGCTTTATGTTATTGTCTGCAAAGAGAGACAGGTTGAAATTCTTCTCGAAATCTTCATCGGTGGGTTTGAAGCGGCTCATCTGAAGATAGCTGCCTCCGCGGTTGAAATAAGCGTCCGCCTTGAAGAAATCCAGATCTTCGGTTCTGGGGCTCTTGCTGAAGAGTCCGGAATAACCTCCGTGAAGACCGATAACCCTGTAACCCTGAGCCAGGAAGGTTTTTGCCACGGAGCAGACGACAGTGTTCATGCCGGGGGCGGGACCGCCACCGCAAAGAATAATGATAGAATCTTTCATATTTGTTTCGATTGTTTGTTCGGAGCCCAAAGTTAGTAAAATTATAATTGATTTTGAGCAAATGACTTGGTAAATTTGCGGCATGAACAGAATTGCGGAAATGTTCGATTCCATAGCGCCGGATTACGACCGCCTGAATCACATCCTGTCTCTCGGTACAGACAGGTGCTGGAGGAAGCGTGCAGTACGAGCCATCACCAATCCTGCCGTTGTTCAGAACATACTGGACATATCCTGCGGCACAGGAGACTTCAGCATACTCGCCGCAAGGAGCGCAAATCCGGAGAGCACAGTTACCGGCCTTGACATTTCTGCGGGAATGCTGGCGGTTATGAAGGAGAAACTCCGGGAAGAAGGTCTTGCCGGCAAGGTTCAGATGGTTCTGGGCGATGCGGCCGCACTGCCTTTTTCCGATAATTCTTTCGACAGTGTCAGCATTGCATTCGGAATTAGAAACATGGCCGACCGCCCGGGCGTTCTCAGGGAAGTCCTGCGCGTGCTTAAACCGCATGGGAAACTGGTGATTCTCGAACTCTCTACCCCTCAGGCCCCAGTAATCCATCAGCTCTACTGCCTGTATTTCAAGCACATACTCCCTATTATCGGCGGCATGGTATCAGGAGACAAAGCAGCATACCGATATCTGCCCGCATCGGTACTGGCCTTCCCGAAGAAGGAGGAATGGCTGCGGACGATGGGGGAGTGTGGCTTCAGCGAAGTGGCTCACAGGGCCTTCAGTTTCGGAATTTGCCGCATGTATATTGGAAATAAACCCAATAAATGATATGACCGTTAAATCCGCCATCAAGTCGATGCGCCTGCGCACGCTGCCACTCTCGCTTTCAGGAGTGGTTTACGGTATTTTCCTGGCAGCCTCAGTTGGGCCGCTCAAAGCACTCACTGTAGTGTTTCTGCTCATTACGGCATCTATGCTGCAAGTGCTCTCCAATCTTTCGAATGAACTGGGAGACACTCTGCAGGGAACCGACGATGCCAACCGCACTGCCGCCCGTTATTCGCTGATAGACGGAGAGATGACCATCGATGAGATGAAGAAGCTCATAATAGGCGCTGCCGCTGTCTGCTGCATCTTCGGGACGATAATGGTCTGGTCTGCCGTCGGCACACTTTTCTCGCCGCTCGCAATTGTACTGCTTGCACTTGGAACTCTGGCAATCGGGGCAGCGATGCTTTATACTCTTGGCAAGCATCCATACGGATATCGTGGCTTCGGCGACCTTTCGGTCTTCATTTTCTTCGGGCTGGTGTCCTGTTGCGGCAGTTTCTTCGTCTGCACCCTCAGTTTAAGTCCGTGCCTTACCCTGTTGCCGGCATGCGCAATCGGATTCTTCAGCGTTGGGGTACTGAATCTCAATAATATACGCGATATGAAGAGCGATGCCCGCACCCGCACTACGGTTGCCATCAAACTTGGGCCCATGCGCGCCAGAATCTATCAGACCATTCTTATCTGCGGCGGCTGGGCGATGTTGGCTACTTCCACCGTTCTTCGCGGACTTTCACCCTGGGGCTGGCTATACTGCCTTACCCTGCCTCTTTTCATAATCCACATGAGGGGAGTGTGGGCCAAAAAGGACTCAGAACTGGACCCTTATCTTCCCATCCTGATCATGGGCACTTTCGCGCTTTCAATCCTCGCCGGAACAGGGTCTCTG
>JAGAAU010000089.1 GCA_017615135.1 Bacteroidales bacterium
CACGAAGTGGGAGGGGTCGCGAAGCGACGGTCCTGGCAGGTGAGGGCTGCCCCTGGCGGAGAAGACAAAAAGGAGGAATGCAATATGGAAAACAAGTATGAATTTTTAAGCAAGTATGCCATAGACCTCAACGAGGCGGCATCCAAGGGTAAGACAGACCCTGTGATAGGCCGCGACGACGAGATTCGCCGCGTACTTCAAATACTGTCCAGGCGCACGACGAACAATCCCATCCTCGTGGGCGAGCCCGGCGTGGGCAAAACCGCAATATCCGAAGGCATCGCCGCGAAAATAGTGAACGGGCAGGTTCCGGAGAATCTGAAGAACCGCAAAATCTATTCTCTGGACATGGGAGCCCTCATCGCCGGAGCAAAATATCAGGGAGAATTCGAGGAAAGGCTCAAGGGAGTGGTGAAAGAAGTAGTAGACAGCGAGGGGCAGGTAATCCTGTTCATCGATGAAATCCACACCCTCGTGGGGGCCGGCAGGTCTTCCGGGGCAATGGACGCCTCAAATATCCTGAAACCCGCACTGGCGCGGGGTGAGCTGCGCACTATAGGCTCAACCACTCTGGACGAGTACCAGAAATACTTCGAGCAGGACAAAGCCCTGGAGCGGCGGTTCCAGAAAGTCATGGTAGACGAGCCCAGCCCGGCCGAGAGCATCGCCATTCTTCGAGGACTGAAGGAGCGCTATGAGAACCATCACCGGGTGAAGATTGAAGACGACGCCCTGATTGCAGCCGTGAACCTTTCTCACCGCTACATCAACAACCGTTTCCTTCCGGACAAGGCCATAGACCTGGTAGATGAAGCCGCATCCCGGCTGCGCCTGGAGATGAACTCCGTTCCCGAGCCAATCGACGACCTGAACAGCCGCATACGTCAGCTGGAGATTGAAAAGGAGGCCATCAAGCGCGAGGGAGTATCGCTCAAACTGGATAAAATAAAGTCTGAGCTGCAGGAACTGCAGGAGAAACGCAAGACTCTTATGGACAAGTGGGAGCGCGAGAAGAAAATACTCTCAGACATTCAGACGGCCAGGCAGGAAATGGAAAACTGGCGCATAGAGGCCGCATCTGCGGAACGTGCGGGAGATTACGGCAAAGTTGCGGAACTGCGCTACGGCAGAATGGCCCAGGCCCAGAAGAAGATAGATGACCTTACCGCCCAGCAGGCACAAATTAAGGATCCCATAATCACTGAAGCCGTTACCCCTGAAGACATTGCGGAAGTGGTGGCAAGGTGGACCGGAATCCCTGTAAACCGTATGCTGGAAAGCGAGAAGGAGAAACTGCTGAAGATGGAAGACAGCCTCCGCCAGAGGGTTGTAGGGCAGGAAAAAGCTATCGAGGCGGTATCCGATGCAGTGCGCCGCAGCCGTGCCGGACTGAATAACGAGCACCGGCCCATAGGCTCCTTCCTCTTCCTCGGAACCACCGGCGTAGGCAAGACCGAACTGGCAAAAGCCCTCGCAGAATTCCTGTTCAACGATGAAAGTATGCTCACCAGGATAGATATGAGCGAATACCAGGAAAGCCATACCGTCAGCCGGCTGGTCGGTGCGCCTCCGGGATATGTGGGCTACGACGAAGGCGGACAGCTCACCGAGGCCGTAAGGCGCAAGCCCTACTCGGTGATTCTGCTGGACGAGATAGAGAAGGCCCATCCGGACGTATTCAACATCCTGCTGCAGGTACTGGACGACGGACGTCTTACCGACAACAAGGGCCGCACCGCAGACTTCAAGAACACTATCCTGATTATGACCTCCAACCTGAAGGAGGAGGAACTGCGCCTGCGCATGAGGCCTGAATTCCTGAACAGGATAGACGAGACCGTGGTGTTCAACCCTCTGACCAGGGAAGACATCCGTAAGATAGTCCACATACAGATGGCCCTCCTCCAGAAGAAACTGGAAGAGAGCAACATCAAGCTCGGTTTCACCCGCGCCTTCGAAGACGATATGGTGGAAAACGGATTCGACCCCGTATTCGGCGCCAGACCAGTCAAGAGGCTCATCCAGAGAGAATTGGTGAACAAACTCGCCAAAGAAATCCTGGACGGCACAATCCGAAAGGATTCAGCCGTAGAGGCCGACTGCGTAAACGGGGAGACTATTCTCCGGAACGTTTGAATTCCATACCCAGATTCTTGAAGATAAAGGCGTAAATATCAGCCGTCTCTTCAAGCACCTTAGACAGCGGCTTGCCGCCACCGTGTCCCGCCTTGGTATCTATGCGTATCAGGGCGGGTTTGTTTCCGGCATTGCAGGCCTGCAGGGTAGCGGCGAACTTGAAGGAATGCGCGGGGACCACCCTGTCGTCGTGGTCTGCGGTAGTTATAAGGGTTGCCGGATAGGCTACTCCTTCGCGGATATTGTGCAGCGGAGAATATGAATAGAGATAGCGGAACATTTCCTCGCTCTCTTCACTGGTGCCGTAATCGGGCGCCCAGTTCCAGCCGATGGTGAATTTGTGATAACGCAGCATGTCCATCACACCCACTTCAGGGATTGCTACGGCAAAGAGTTCCGGCTCCTGAGTCATGCAGGCGCCCACCAGCAGACCACCGTTGGAACCACCCATGATTGCCAGTTTCTCCGGGCAGGTATAGCCTTCGGCAATGAGATAGCGTGCCGCGGCAATGAAGTCGTCGAACACGTTCTGCTTGTTCATGCGGGTGCCGGCCATGTGCCATTCTTCTCCGTACTCTCCCCCACCCCTCAGATTGACCTGAGCATAGATTCCGCCGTTCTCTATGAAAGGTATGCGGGACGACGAGAAGGAAGGAGGAAGGGATATATTGAATCCGCCGTAGCCGTAGAGGAGCACCGGATTGGTTCCGTCCGGCTGCATGCCCTTGCGGTAGGTGATGCTCATGGGTATGCGGGTGCCGTCTTTGCTTGCAAAGAACAGCTGGCGGCTCTCGAACAGGGAGGTGTCGAACCCGATGGCGGGTTTGGTGTAAACCTCGCTCTCGCCGCTGTTAATATCATAGGAATAGATAGTTCCGGGAGTGGTAAATGAGGTGTAGGCGTAGTAGCACCAGTCTTCGCCCTTGCGGCAGGAGAAACCTGCGGTTCCAACGCCGGGAAATTCCACCTTTCTCAGGAATTTGCCGGCTTTGGTACAGAGGCAGGCGTCCGTAGCGGCGTCTTTACTGTAGGTGAGCAGGAGTTTGTCGGCAATAAAATCGACTCCGGCAAGTACATTTTCAGACTCCGGAATTACGGTCTTCCAGTTGCCGCTGCCGGGATTGCTCAAATTTGCCACCACCAGACGGTACTTGGGAGCGTCTTTGTTGGTGAAAATATAGATAAGGTTTCCCTCGGTCTCTATTGCGTAGCATTCATTCTTCATGTCCGAAGTCATGGGTACGAAGCCGGAATCCTTACGCAAGTCTTTCACATACAGATTATTGCCATTATCGGCCCCGCTCTCGGTCAGGAAGGCCATGGTCTCTTCCTCGTTGGTGGAGAGGGTGTAGAAACGCAGAGGGCAGTCCGGATTGTTGTAGAACAGTTTATCTTCAGACTGGGGAGTTCCCAGCTTATGGTAGTAAATCTTATGGCCCTCGTTTTTGGCGCTGTATGCACCCGCACCGTCTCCGGAGGGAGCGTCATAGGCACTGTAGTAGAAGCCGTCGCCATGCCAGGCCGCTCCGGAGAATTTCGCCCACTCGATATGGTCTTCCAGCAGAGTACCGTCCTGCACGTTCATCACATAGAATTCCTGCCAGTCGCTGCCGCTGCGGGAGATACTGTAGGCCAGATAGCGGGAATCCCGGGAGAAATAAACCCCTTTGAGGGCCACTGTGCCGTCGTCGGACAGGCTGTTGGGGTCCAGGAGCACACGCGCTTCCGCCCCGGGACTGTCCTGCTCATAGAGCACGCTCTGGTTCTGCAGACCGTCGTTACGGTAGAAATACCACTTCCCGTTGCGATGCCTGGAGGGGGCGCCTATCCTCTCGAAATTCGTCAGGTCCTGCAGGCGCTTCAGCAGGGCATTGCGGTAGGGAATCCCGCGCAGGTAGTGATTGGTGTATTTGTTCTGGGCCTCAACCCACGCCGCCGTCTGCTCGGAATTGTCATCCTCGAGCCAGCGGTAGGGATCCGCCACCTCCACGCCGAAGTAAGTGTCTTTAACGTCGCATTTCGGGGTATCAGGGAGTTTGGGGGCACAGGCGGCCTGGGATGCCGCAATTACGGTAATCATGACGATTTCTTTGATTTTCATATTGCAGGTTTATTATGTCCTATTTCTGCAAATATACTTATCTTTGTGCATCATTACTAACGGTTTTATGAAAAATAAATTCGCCCTTTGCGCCGCCTGTTGCGCCGCGCTTTTATCTTGCAATATGGAAAATCCTCTGCTTGTACCCTCTAAAGCTCCGTTCGGAGCTCCCCAGTTCGATAAAATCAAGAACGAACACTACCTGCCCGCATTCAAGGAAGCGATTGCCGAAGCCAAGGCCGAGGTAGACGCCATCTGCGAGTGCCAGGACGAGCCGGATTTCTCCAACACTATCGAGGCCCTGGAATTCGCAGGAAGAAAACTGGAGAATGTGAGCAACATTTTCTACAATCTCATGGAGGCAGACACGAATCCGGAGATGCAGGCCCTGGCAGAAGAAATTGCGCCGCTCACCACAGAATTCTCCATGTACGTGAACCTGAACGAGAAACTTTTCTCCCGGGTGGATGCGGTATATGCCAGGAAAGACAGCCTAGATCTGGACGGCCCGCAGAAGAAACTGCTGGAAGACTGCTGGCGCGGATTCGTTCGGGGCGGAGCCAAACTTTCCCCGGAAGACAAGGAAACCCTGTCCAACCTTACAGAGCAGCTATCCCTGCTGGGAATCAAGTTCTCCAAGAATGTGCTGGACGCCACGAATGCCTTTACCATGCAGCTCAAGGACAGCTCGGAGCTTGCCGGACTGCCCGGGTTCGTAGTGGACGGTGCGGCTGCACTTGCGGCCGAAAAGGGCCTCGAGGGCTGGGTGATAGACCTGTCCTACCCTTCCTACGGTCCCTTCATGCAGTACAGCACCCGCAGGGACCTGCGCGAAAAACTCTATAAGGCTTACAACACGAGGGCTGTCGACGGAGAATTCGACAACCGCGAGATTATCCGCCAGATAGCAGACCTCCGGCTGAAGAAAGCCAATCTGCTGGGATACGCCACTCACGCAGACTATGTACTCGAGGAGAGGATGGCCAAGAACCCCGCAAAGGTAAAGGCCTTCCTGGATGAGCTGCTTACCCCGTCTCTGCCCGCCGCCCGCCGCGACGTGGCCACCGTTGCCGCCTTTGCCAAGGAAAACGGCTTTACCGGGCAGCTCCAGCCCTGGGATTTCGGATTCTGGAGCGAGAAGTGCAAGGAAGCCGGATACGAGCTTAAAGACGAAGAACTGAAGCCCTACTTCCAGCTGGAAGACTGCATCAACGCGGTATTCAGCCTGGCCGGCAGATTGTACGGGCTGAACTTCACCGAGCGCAGCGACATCCCCGTCTATCACAAAGACGTGAAGGTATATGAAGTATCCGACGCCACCGGACGCCACATGGCCCTCTTCTATGCCGATTTCTTCCCGCGCGAGAGCAAGAGGGGCGGCGCCTGGATGACGGAATTCCGCGGCCAGAGCATAGTGGACGGAGTTGAATACCGCCCGTTCATCAGCCTGGTGACCAATTTCACCAAACCCACCGCCAACACTCCTTCCCTGCTTACCCACGACGAATTCAGCACCCTGCTGCACGAGTTCGGACATTCCCTCCACGGCATGCTGGCCGAAGGTCGCTATCCATCCCAGACCGGCACCTCAGTGGCCACAGACTTTGTGGAGATGCCTTCGCAGATAATGGAAAACTGGGCTTTCGAGCCTGAGTTCCTCAACACCTTTGCAAAGCACTACGAGACCGGAGAACCCATGCCCGCCGAACTGATTGAGAAGCTGGTGAAAGCCAAGAACTACCTGGCCGCATACTATCAGGTACGCCAGCTGCAGTACGGCATTCTGGACATGGCATGGCACAGCACCACCGAAATTCCTACCGGAGATGTCTGCGAATTCGAGCATAAGGCCGTAGAGCGCTGCGCAGTGCTTCCCACCGTTGAAGGCTGCTGCATGTCTCCTGCTTTCTCCCACATTTTCGCGGGCGGCTATTCAGCAGGATACTATTCCTACAAGTGGTCCGAAGTGCTTGAGGCTGATGCATTCTCCCTCTTCGAGGAAAAGGGCATATTCAACCGCGAGGTTGCAGATTCCTTCCGCGAGAATATCCTGTCCAAGGGCAGCAGCGAGGACGAGGCGGTCCTGTACCGCCGCTGGCGCGGGCACGACCCTCAGCCGGAGGCACTGCTTAAGAAATTAGGAATTTGGAAATCCAAAAAAATGTAGTAGATTTGCAGTCCCAAAACGGATTTGGCAACACCAGACACCCGGGATTCAGGAGAGGTGGGTGAGTGGCTGAAACCACAGGTTTGCTAAACCTGCATACGGGAAACCGTATCACGAGTTCGAATCTCGTCCTCTCCGCAAACAGCCTTGTAATCGACTGATTACAAGGCTGTTATCTTTTTAACATACAAATTTACATACTTTCCTTCCACTCTGCCGGAGACTTTCCGGTGAAGGCTTTGAAGTTGCGGAAGAAGGAGGTTTCGCTGGAGAA
>JAGAAU010000090.1 GCA_017615135.1 Bacteroidales bacterium
CACCATATCCCATATCTGTATGCCTGGACCTCCCAGCCCTGGAAGACTCAGTACTGGCTGCGGGAGATAATAGACCGCTTCTACAAGCCGGAAATCCGCGGCCTGGGCGGCAACGACGACTGCGGGCAGATGAGCGCCTGGTACATCTTCAGCGTGCTCGGATTCTACCCCGTCTGCCCCGGCACCGACCAGTATGTAATAGGAGCGCCTTATCTCCCCTACGCCAAACTGGAAATGCCTGACGGAAAGACACTTGAAATAAAGGCTCCCGGAGTGAGCGACACCAAGCGTTATGTCAAGTCCTTGAAACTTAACGGCAAGCCTCTCGACAGGCTCTATCTCACCCATTCCGAACTGCTCGAAGGAGGCACCCTCGAGTTCGTTATGGCCAAGACTCCCAACAAGCGCCGCGGCATCGCAGCCACCACAAAACCCTACTCGTTATGAGGATATTACTTTCAATTTTGGCACTTGCACTGGCAATCGGAACCAACGGGCAGGAACGCCTGGTAAACTACGTCAATCCCTTTATCGGCACCGATGGATTCGGCAATGTGTATCCCGGAGCGCAGATTCCCTTCGGAGGAATACAAATCAGCCCAGACACAGATGATTACGACTACGACGTGGCCGCAGGCTACAAATACAACAAGCCCACGATAATGGGCTTCAGCCTAACGCATCTGAGCGGCACCGGCATCCCGGACCTGGGAGATTTCCTTTTCGTTCCGGGCACCGGAACTTTGAAATCTGCCACAGGCACTGCGGAAGATCCGGACAGCGGATACAGGAGCCGTTTCAGCCATGAAAAAGAGGCCGCATCGCCTGGCTATTATACGGTGGAACTGACGGATTACGGCGTCACCGCAGAGATGACCGCCGCCGCCCGCAGCGGCATCCTCCGCTTCACATATCCCGCGAGTGATGAATCCTTCATAATGGTGGATCTGGACCATACCCTGCGCTGGAAATGCGAGTGGTCTTCCGTGCGCCTGCTGGATGACCATACAATAATCGGCAGCAAGATCGTGGCCGGCTGGAACCCGGACCGATATGTGTATTTCGCCGCCCGCTTCTCGGAACCTATCGAAGATTTCGTCATCCTTCAGGAAGGTAAGCCGGTGATTTACAACACAAAACGCTTCCGCAGTTCGCTGGAAGCCTGGGGCCGCGGCCTGCAGGCCTGTGTAAAGTTCCCCACCCGCGCCGGGCAGCAGGTCAGCGTGAAAGTGGCCGTTTCCGCAGTGGGCACCGACGGGGCGCTGAAGAATCTTTCCGAAATCGAGGGCAAGGACTTCGAGGCCGTGCGTGCAGAGGCTGAGAACCTCTGGGAGAATGAACTCGGGAAGTACGAACTGGATCCTTCCTGCGACCTCCGCACCAAGCAGACATTCTACACAAGCGTCTACCGCACGGCACAGCATCCGTTCCTCTTCCAGGATGTGGACGGCCGTTTCCGCGAGCACGACAAGACGATCGGTAAGGCAGAAGGCTTCACCAACTATACAACCTTCTCATTATGGGACACTTACAGGGCCTTCCATCCACTGCTGAACCTGGTTAACCAGCCGCTTCAGGCGGACCTCGCGAATTCCATGCTCGCACACTACGACAAGAGCACTGAGCACATGCTTCCTATCTGGAGTTTCTACGGCGGCGAGACCTGGTGCATGATAGGCTACCACGCCTGCTCCGTGCTGGCGGATATGATGGTAAAGGGCGTGAAAGGCTTCGACTATGAGCGAGCATTCCAGGCGATGAAGACCACTGCCACCAACCCGCACTACGACTGCATCCCGGAATACACCCAACTCGGCTACGTGCCCTTCGACAAAGAAAAGGAATCCGTCTCCAAGACACTGGAGTACGCTTATGACGACTGGTGTATAGCCCAGGCGGCAAAATTGCTGGGGCATGAGGAGGATTACGATTTCTTCCTGAACCGCAGCCGGAACTACCGCAATCTGATCGACCCGGAAACCAAGTATATGCGCGGACGCGATTCAGAGGGCAACTGGCGCACACCTTTCGCTCCCATAGCCTACCAGGGGCCCGGCTCCGTGAACGGATGGGGCGACATCACCGAAGGCTTTACCATGCAGTACACCTGGACTGTCCCGCACGCTTTCGAAGATTATATGGCGATTGCAGGCAAAAAGTTCCTCAGGGACCGTCTGGACAGCATTTTCAAACTTGAAATGAGCGACGACATCCCCGGCGCCCACGACATCTGGGGCCGCATCGGCGGATACTGGCACGGCAACGAGCCATGCCATCATGTGCTATATCTCTATAATAAATTGGGGAAGCCCGCCGAATGCCAGAAGTGGGTGCGTTACGTGGCGGACCATTTCTATGGCAACACCCCCGACGCCCTGAGCGGCAACGACGACTGCGGTCAGATGAGCGCATGGTACATTTTCAACTGCATGGGCTTCTACCCCGTATGCCCCGGCAGCAACGAATACGAACTGGGCTCTCCCTGCGTCCCGGGAGTGATAGTCAGGCTTTCCGGAGGCGGAACCCTGACCGTACGCACAAAAAACTGGAGCCCGGATCATGTTTATGTGAAAGCAGTTTACCTGAACGGCAACAAACTGAAAACCACCACCATACGTTTCGAAGACATTAAAGACGGAGCGGATTTGCTGTTCGTTATGAAATAACGTTATTAAAGTTTTTTCGTTTTTTTCGTTGCCATTTGAGAAATAATTGCGATATTTGGTTGTTATTATGTAACAAAACGACATAAGCAACACACAAACTATACCTATTTTTTTAACAACTGTTTATGGTAAAACGTTTCATTATGGTAACGCTTGCACTCCTTACTATCGGCGTGCAGGCTTTCGCCCAGAACGCCGTGACCGGTAAGGTCGTGGACGCAAAGGGTGAACCCGTAGTCGGCGCAGGTGTCCAGATCAAGGGCACTACCGTCGGCGTTGTAACGGACCTGGATGGTAATTTCAGCCTCAAAGCGGCTGACAAGGCCACCCTGGTTATCTCTTCCATCGGCTACAAGACTGCAGAAGTTGCAGTCGGTAACCGCAACAATCTCAACGTAGTCCTTGAAGAGGATACCCTCTTCCTCGACGATGTAGTGGTCGTGGGTTACGGCACCGCCCGTAAGCGCGACGTTTCCGGCGCTATCCAGAGCGTGAACTATGGCAACAATGCCAACCTCGCAGCCCTGCCTAACCCGAACGTTCTCGCTTCCCTGTCCAGCAAGGTAGCAGGTCTCAATTACATGCCTACCACCAGTGCGGCAGGTGACAACACCGCAACCATGACCGTCCGTGGTAAGAATGCCATTCCTACAGGAGGTTCCACTTCCTCAAGCGCAGAGTCTGTAAACCAGCCCCTGCTCGTAGTCGACGGTGTTCTTTCCTATGGTTCGATCAATTCCATCAACACCGCAGACATCCAGAGCATCGATGTTCTGAAGGATGCTTCCGCAGCAGCCATCTACGGATCTCGTGCTGCTAACGGTGTTATCATCATCACCACCAAGAGCGGTACTACTGCAAAGCCCCAGGTGAACTTCAATTCCAACTGGAGTTGGTCCAACTGGACCCGCATGCCCGAGTTCGTGACTGATAAAGAGCAGTTCCTCAAGAACCGCTTCTATAGCAAACAGGGCACCGGTGATGTCAACTTTACCGGAAAAACCTGGGACTCTTATGCCACTCTAGACGCCGCCGCCAGCGAACTCCTTAACGAACGTGAGCAGCAGGCTTGGAATGAAGGCGTCTGGACCAACTGGCTCGATGAGATTTCCCGTACCGGTAAGGGTCAGAAATATGATGTCAGCGTCAGCGGTCGTGCAGAACGTGTGAGTTACTATTTCTCCGCCGACTATACCCGCCAGCAGGGCATCCGCAAGGGTGACGACTATGAGAAGGCCGGAGCAATGGTAAAACTCGACATGAATGTTACCGACTGGTTCACCGCCGGAATCAAGGCCAACTACCTGAACGGAAACAGCTGGGGCCAGACTGCCAAGATCCAGAACGCTATATGGATGACACCTCTCTCCTATGTGCACGCTGTCCAGCCTGGTTATGAGGACTGGTACAATAGCAAACCCGACGGCCAGACCGCCAGCCCTTACTGGGGAAGCGGCGCCGGTGACTCCTACCTGTGGACAGACCGCAGCACGAAGAGCGCCAACCTCAACGCTGTCGCTTATGCAAAAATCGATTTCCCCTTCATCAAGGGCCTGAGTTACAAGATCACCCTTCAGGGCCAGCGCAACTCCTCCTACACCGATGTGTTCAACAACCCTGAACTCTTTGTTAACACCGAAGTCACCACCGAGATGGACAACCCTAACGATGCGGCTTTCCTTGCAAAGTGCCAGGGTTCCTCTTCCATGAGCCAGTATCAGGCATGGAATATCGACCAGATCGTTACCTTCAATAAGGATATCGACCGCAACCATTTCGACGTAATGGCCGGTTATACTCGTGAGTACAGCAATAGCAACGGACTTGCCGTAGCGTTCAACGGTTTCACCAACCCTGTCAACCTTAAATACTATGGTCTCAACAAGGCTATAAGTTGGAGCCCTAACCGCACCCGCACCGTCACTTCCGCAGTAGGTTACCTGTTCCGTGCAAACTATTCATTCGACAACACCTACTACGCAACCTTCAACTTCCGCCGTGACGGATATTCTGCTTTCGGTCCCAACAGCAAGTGGGGTAATTTCTTTGGCGCAAGTGCCGCATGGGTGCTCAGCAATGAGGAGTTCATCAAGAGCATCGACGCCATCAACTTCCTGAAGCTGCGCGTTTCATGGGGACAGAACGGTTCCCGTTCCGTTTCCGCATACGCGACAAAGGCTTCTGTTGACAAGGGCGTGGCCTCCGATGGCAGCATTCCAAACAACGGTAATATCACCATGACCTGGCTCGGTGACGACAGTGTTCTCGGTGTGGTTCTCACCTCACTGCCTAACGAATATCTACACTGGGCAACTGCCGAGAAATTCGATGTCGGCGTTGATTTCTCCCTGATGGAAAACCGCATTAACGGTAGTTTGGATGTTTACACCGGCAAGACCACCGGTATGGTTGTCAGCCGTTCGGCTCCTTACTTCTCCGGATTCAAGTCCGTGTGGGACAATGTCGGTCTTGTGACCAACAATGGTGTGGAACTTGTCGTCAATACGGTAAATGTTAATGGGAACGGTAAAGACTCTTTCCGTTGGGAAAGCAATATCGTCTTTGACACCAACGCCAACAAGATTGTTTCCCTCTTTGGCAAGAACTGGAAGGGAGAAGAGGCTGACGATGTCGCCAACGCAGTCGCATACGGCTTCGACGGCAACTACGCTCTCCAGGTCGGGCATCCTATTGGCTCCGCATACGATTATAGCGTAAGCATTTTCCAGAGTCAGGAAGAAATCAACAACTATGTCAACTCCGAAGGTGTTCAGTATCAGCCCGATGCCAAGCCCGGTGACCTCAAGTTCGAAGACTGGAACAAGGATGGTAAGATCAGCGATGCTGATATGCACTTCCTCGGTTCACCCGACCCTCTGTTCACCCTGAACTTTGGCAACACTTTGAGCTGGCAGAACTTCAGCCTCTACTTCAACTTCCGTTGGGCACAGGGCGACAAGACCCACTTCCTCTGGTTCGACCCTAACGCTTTCGGAACCAGGATGGGAAGCGGCAACCAGCTTGCACGCATTAAGCCTTGGACCGAGGAGAATCATTCCACAACATTCCCTCGCTATGGCTACAACAACACTGAAAACGACAACAAGTTCTTCTATCGTTTCTGGAACCAGCGTTCCTTCTTGAAACTTAAGGATCTTGTCTTCTCTTACAATATCGACCAGAACCTGGTCAAGAAGATCGGCCTTGCCGGAGCACGTGTTTACTTCGCTGGCACAGACCTGTTCACCATTACCAATTGGTCCGGTCTCGATCCTGAAAATGCCGG
>JAGAAU010000091.1 GCA_017615135.1 Bacteroidales bacterium
GAAAGAGTTTACTGGCGGCAATATAGGCAAAAGCGCCGGGCACGCCGCAGTAGGCCACTTTCATCCCGTCCATAAGACGGCCCTGATAGGCCTTGGAAATACGCATCAGTTCACGCAGGAAAAGAACGTAATATTCCTGGAGTACGGGGTCTGATATATTGGAGATATTGGACGCAATGACCCTGGCCTCTCTGGCTTCATCCAGTATGGGAAGCCCGTTCTGTTTCTTGTAGGCCAGAATCTGCTCCACAAGCCGCATCCTTTTTTCGAAGAGGGCGGCCAAATCTTTGTCCACGGCGTTGATCTGCAGCCTGGACGCTTCCAACTCATTCATAAATAACCTTCCTTAAGGCTATGCTTCGGCTGAGAAATCTTCTTTTCCTACTCCACAGAGGGGGCAAACCCAATCTTCGGGCAGTTCGGCAAAGGGGACTCCTTCAACGGCCTCGTCATAAACATAGCCGCAAATATTGCAAGTGTACTTCATAACAATTGCAAAAATAGGAAAATTTTGAAATTTTTACCTTACCGGCCGATTGCCTGGTGGAACATATCGATAAGAGCCGCGATGGATTTATCTATCTTGTACTTATCTACCGAAGCGGCGTATTCCCAACGCATCCTTTCGAGCTCTTCCGGATTGCTGAGCCAGTAGTCTATGCGCTCTGCGAGGGCGCGGGGATTGCCTACCGGGAACAGGCTCCTGGAATCCAGCGCGAACTGGGAGGTGGCAGAAAGCCTGGCCTCGGCGATAATGGGCACTACGGCCTGCTGCATGGCCTCCAGGGCGGAAAGCCCCTCAACCTCGACCCTGGCGCAGTGGATATAGAGATCCGAGCGCGAAGAGAGCTCTATCAGTTCAGGGATTGTATGGAATGCGAAGATGGGACGATACGCCAGCACACCGTCTTCATACAGTTTGTTCGCAAGGGCTACAATCTTCTGCTCCTCCGGTCCGCGTCCGGCGAAATAAAGCTGAATATTCTTTGCGAATTTGCTGTATTTCATTGAGTTCAGCAGCGTAAACTGGTCTTTCTCGTTCGAAAGCCGGCCTATGCAGGTTACCAGCCATGGAGCGTCCGGATCCTTCACAGTCCCCTTCTTGCGCAGGGTTTCAGCAGGAACCAGCCCATTGGAAATCAGGTGCAGGCGTGCTTTGAAATTAAAGGCCTTGAGCCTTTCCAGCACGTTGAGCGTAGGACACTGTATATCAGTACAATAATTGTAAACCACGTCTCTTGCAAGCATCAGGGTGGCATTGTTCAGAAAACGCCATCCATCCATCTTGACATTGCAGAAAATATTCTCCGGATGCAGATGGTACGTAGCTGTGCAGGGAACGCCCATTTTCTTTGCCATCCTGGCCACCTTCCACTGCACGTGGAAAGGTTCTTCAAGGTGAACCACATCCGCCCAGCGGAGCGCCTCCCCTATAACCTTTTCGTCATTCTTGGAGAACTGGTATCCCTGTGAATGGATAAGATTGTCGAAGGGAGGAATATGCATCTCCTCCGCCAGCAGGAATTCCGGCTGCGGGCCGTTGGGATCGTCGTTCTTTCCGGACAGCACCCGGACATCTTCTCCCGCTTTCTTTAAGAAATCTATGGTACGCTGGGCAGAAGCGCAAAGGCCGTTGCCCCTGAGATACATATTGTTGAGTACAAAAAGAATCTTCATGTCTTAATAGTTAAACCGCAAGTCGTCGATATAGAGAACACTGTCCGTAGAGCCGGTATAATAAGCTCCGAAAGCACTGGAGGCTGCGGTAATTACAACATAGGAAGGAATACGGTCGTCCTTGTAATTGAGAGGAATCTCGAAGCGGACATATCCGTTTGTCGCTTTCCTGAAATAGATTATTTCTGCGGCGATAACATCAGGATCGCCGTCCTGGCTGAACTCGTCTTTGGTTGTATTGACCAGTTTCGGTTGTGCCCAGGCGGCAAGGGTAATGTCAACTTTGCCCACATCGGTTTTGCCCTTCATGGAAAGGTAGGGAGGTTTTGCATAGTCTACCGTCCCGGGCAGATAATGGTAGTAACCGGAAAGGCTCTTCGGACGGCCCTTGAACGGGACGCCGAAATTTATCTTGGCACCGGAAGTACCGACCACGCCACCGAATGTCCCGGTATAGAGACTGCCGGCCGCAAAGATACCGAAGACCTTGCGGCTGACCAGCTTGGCTGCCTTACCGCCCTTGACCGCAACATGCTCCTCTTCAGGCACCGTAGAATTCATGCCGAGTATGCTCAGCCCCTTATTGGCAGTGTCCCAGGTACGCTGGCGCCCGGCGGCATCCTTCGGGAAAGGATTCCAGGTAACGCCGCTCCTGGACCAGGTATTGAAGTTCATGTTGTATAATTGCGGACCTTCCTGCGCTAAAACCGGCAGAATGGCAAGGCAGAAAAAAGCAACTGCAGCGGAAAATCTTTTCATCAATGGTTACAGGTTCTCTGTGTCTGGCAAAGATACGCAAAATTTTTCTACCTTTACAATCATATGAATTGCACTGTAAAACAGATGGCTGCCCCGATGTCTCATTGCGAAGAGCTAAGAGAAGCGGCACTCATATGCGTTTTAGGCCCCACGGCCTCGGGAAAAACCGCTTTTGCGGTAAGGCTTGCGCGGTCTCTCGGAGTGCCGGCGGAAATTATCTCGGCAGACAGCCGGCAGGTTTACAGAGGAATGGACATAGGCACCGGTAAAGACCTGTGCGAATACGGGGAAATCCCCTACCACCTTATAGACATAGTAGACGCCGGAGAGCAGTACAATGTTTACCGCTATAAGGAAGATTTCCTGAAAGCCTACCGTTCGGTGCGGGAACGCGGAGCGGTACCAATACTCTGCGGAGGCACCGGCCTTTACATCAGCGCGGTTACCGGCAATTACGATTTTTCCGGGAACACTCCCCTGAGCGACCCTGCGCGCAATTCAGATCCGTACCATACCTACTTCATCGGTATGCTGGTAGACAGAGATACCAGGAATGCGCGGATAGACGCCCGGCTCGATGCCAGACTCTCAGAAGGAATGGTGGAGGAAATTCAGGGCCTGCTGGATGCCGGAGTCCCTGCCGAACGCCTCATTTCCTACGGGCTGGAGTATAAATTCGTTACCAAATACCTGTTGGGAGAGCTGGACTACGCCCAGATGCGGGACCTGCTGGCCATAGCCATCCACCAGTTTGCCAAACGCCAGATGACCTGGTTCCGGGGCATGGAGCGCTCCGGCATAAAAATACATTGGACCAAACCATGACTGCAATCTACACCATAACCTCGTCGCTGCACGACAGCAATGCGGTTAATCATCTGTCCGACCAATTCCTCTCCGGCATCTTTCCGGACGGGAACTACCTTTTTAAGGGGGCCGATTTCTCCAGTTTCGGCCAGGAAGCGCTCAACCTCATTTACATTCGCACAGGTGGCGCCGAGGGCATCTTCAAGAGCCTGATGCCGTCCATTGCAGCTGCCGCCCGGGGGAACTTCTACCTGCTGGCTTCGGGAGAGAGCAACTCATTGGCCGCATCGCTCGAAATTCTCTCCTACCTGCGCGCCAATGGCATGAAGGGAGAGGTCCTGCACGGCAGTCACGAATACATCCGCTACAGGATAGAACTCCTTTCCGCTGCGGCAAACGCCGGAAGAGCACTTGAAGGAGGAAAGATTCTGGTGATAGGCAAACCCTCGGACTGGCTGATTTCCAGCACTTTCGATTCTGAAGCCATAAAACGGAGGCTAGGTGTGGAAGTGGAAGAAGTGCCCATGCAGGAGCTGCTGGATTACATCGAGGCCACAGCAGAGGAGCCTGCCCCGGAAGTGCTGCCCATGATTTGCGATATACGGGAATCCTACCCGGGGGCTATGCGGATTTATTCGGCCCTCAAACGCCTGTGCAAAGACCGGAAGGGCACGGCGCTTACCCTGCGCTGCTTCGACCTTCTGAGCACCGTAAACAACACAGGCTGCCTTGCACTCGCAAAACTCAATTCCGAAGGCATTCCCTCCAGCTGCGAAGGGGACGTGCCGGCTCTGCTCACTATGATGATAAGCCGCGCCCTGACCGGAAAATCCGGCTTCCAGGCTAATCCGGCACGCATTAACGTCCAAACCGGAGAAATACTCTTCGCCCACTGCACCATTCCTTTCGATATGGTAGACAGCTACAGCTTCCATACCCACTTCGAATCCGGAATAGGAGTAGGAATACGCGGAAGGGTTCCGGAAGGGGATGTTACTGTAATGAAGGTTTCAGGCAACCTGAGCCGCTGCTTTGTGGCGGAAGGCAGGCTTACCGGATGCCTGGGAGAAGAAAACCTCTGCCGCACCCAGGTACAGCTTGAACTGTCTCCTGCAGACGCCCGCTATTTCCTCACGGACCCCATAGGTAACCACCACATTATTGTGCCGGGTGCCTACAGGGCCCTGATAGAGGAATTTCTGGGAATATAAAATTATTCCCTGACGATAACGAAATGTGATACCAGCCTGCGCTCGTAGGCTCCCTTGCTCTTATTGGAAGTGGGACGGTTCACAATATTGGTATTGGGATCGCCCTGACCCTGAACGCAAAGGGTGGTAGAGCCGCCGCCGTCCATGTTGATGGCCCAGCGGGGGTTGAAATTCTTGGCTATGAACCTGGTAAGTTCCCGGGCCGACATTCCGGCGCTCTCTCCGGGCCGGCGGCCGTCCACGATTATCATCAGCAGGTGATTGTCGGCCGTAAGGGCCACTGCGGTACGGGGATGCCGCACAGCCTGATGGTTGCGGGCGTCTTCGTAATTGAAGTTCTTGATTGCGGAATCGCGGTAGAATCCTGCGAAGGTCTCACCCACCGGCACATAGTCGTCTATCAGCATAGGGGCGCTGGTATAGATGTTCGGAACAGTACTGGAGGCGAACAGGGCCCTCAGTTCTTCCAAACTCCGTCCCTTGCCCTCCCAGGCTATTGAAACTCCGTTGGAACCGTCGGAATACAGGGCGGCTTCGCTCTTCCAGTTGGGTATGCCCGTACCCATGATGGTGTTGTTGGGCATATTGGAATAGAGCTCGCCGTCTATCTTCAGAACTATGGAGGTAGGTTCATAGGCTGCATTCATGGCCACTATAGCGCCCTCCTGCTTCATCACCTCGGCCACGGTGGCGTAAGGGATGGTCTGGACATACTTGAATTTATATCCGGGAGCAGAAAGGTCAAGATCTGCCACAAACACCCTCTGGGCGGTGCCGGAAACACTGTCCGTGCCCGAGAATTTACGGTAAACAAGCCCCGGGGATACTTCGGTGGAGGTCCAGCCCTGCTCTTCCGGCCTGGTAACGTACAACGCCGTTCGGGCCGCCAGGTAATTCTTCACATCTTCCCATCTGTAGAACGGGCCCGAGACAGTCTCAAGCTCTCCGAGCCGCACTTCCTCGCCGTTCAACAGCACCTTTACCAGCACATCGCCCTTGCCCTTTTTGGGTGCAAAGAACACATACTGGATATTGGCTGCCATACATGAACGGAAGGTCTGGAAGTAGTAAACCAGATCGTCCGGATTGGAAGGGACAATGTCGAAACCGTCTATATCCATAAGCATCAACAGAGACATGACCACATGGTCGTGACCGAAGCGCAGGTCTGCTCCGCGACGGCCGCCAGCCAGGGCGGCATCGGCCTTCAGGACCATATCATCTATAATTGACGCGCAGGAAGTACGGTACGGGCGATATTCGCAGAACCGTTCGTAATTATCTATCTCCCAGAGCATTGCATATTCCTCCGGGGTAACAATGCCGCTTACGTCCACCCTCACGTCTTCAGGCAGACTGTTCATTCCGCCTATAAACATATAGATATTGAAGAAGGCGTCGTAGGGGTTGTTCATCCCCAGGCCTTTGCCCGGATCCTTGAACAGCCGGGCCAGCACGTCATGATACTGGGGGAAGCGACGGCGCATAAAGTCTTCCGAACGTTCAGAATAAGGGAACGCCGCGGCAGGGCCTACATACCTCAGGGGGTTCTCACCCATATTGGGGCGGGTTGCCTGAACATCGGTAACGCTCTGATGCGCATAAACGGTTGCCGCCGGGGCCTCGCGGGAAACGGAGGCGCAGAAAGACGACATACTGACGATTGCACGGGCCGAGGCGGAAGCGCAGGCATCCACCACGCTCCCCTTTCCGAATGCGGAAGGGAAGGATTTCACCATGGTACGCGCAATTTCGGCATGCTGCTTCCAACCCAGGGGGGTAAGGTCTCCCACACGGTCCCGCACATTGTCCCAGAAGGGCATGAGACGTGTAAGAAGGTCTTCCCCGTAGGGGGTAAGGTTGCCCTGCCTGCGGGCATCGGCAAGCATGTTAAGAAATACTGTATAAGCCTTGTCCGTATAGGCATAGCGGGAACCATGACGGCCATAATGGCTCACATACACGGCCTCATAGCCCTTAGGGGCCGGAGTTGACGCCTTGGGAGAAAGGTCGTACAGACAGTCCAGACCGGAGCATTTATTCCAGTCTGCCAGGACTTCTTCCCGAACCCCGGTACGCTGCGCATTTGCGGCCACTGCCATCGTGAACAGCAGGGCCAGGGAAATGAACCTAGTCTTCATAGATATATGTTCCGGGCATATCTTCCAGTGACCCGTTGGGGGAAGCTGCAATTATTTCGGACGGCAGCATTTCATACTGCTCGATCTCCGGCTTAGAGTAAAAATTCTTCATATTGGTATTGTGCATTATTTCAAAGTCGGCAATTCTGCTGAGAAATCCCAGATTTCAGCACTCCAGCCGAGAGTCGTAGACGCCAGCTGCGATAAGGTCCTGCCCGCATCAACCTTGCCATGGTAAGGATACTGCGGATAATGGGGATTTGCAACATTATTTTTGGTACTGGCGTCGGACATCTCCTCTCCAGCGCTGTCGGTCAGAGGATGTGACGGGCTGACGTTGGGCTGGCTGTAATCTGCATCGGGTACCCAGTAGGCGGTCAGGTTCATAGCAGGATTCCTGTAATTGTCTGCAAGGGTACAGGTGGGGAAGGCAACACCGCACACAGCCCCGCTGCTCCAGTTCCCGGCGCCATAGCTGGCAGGGGTAACGCTTCCGCTCCAGGCAGCGCAATTGCTCATGGAGAAGTCTGCCGTGCTTATTACACCAACCATTCCACCGGCGGCAAAACCACCCGTAGCGGTGACATTTCCGGCAGCATAGCAATTGGAAATCTCGGTGACTCCCTTTTCGTGGAGACCGATAAATCCTCCATTGTAGGAATTGGCGCTAACGTCTCCGGTACAGTAGCAGTTCTTTACTATTACCTTACCTTCGCCCGGGGTGACAAGACCTATAAAGCCGCCGACATTCCTCTGTATGCCTTTGACATCTCCTGTTGAATAGCTGTTTTCAACGGAACCGTTAACCATCTTTCCAATAAGACCGCCTATATCACGGCCATTGGTAGTCTGATTGATATTAACCGAAGAAGAGCAGCCGTAAATTGCACCATACTGCTGGAAGCCGGCCAGGCCTCCTACTCCGATATCAACATTGCTGGTTGCATTGGAAGAGCTGACGGAACCGGACGAGCTGCAGCCGGTGAGGGTGCCATAACATACACCCACAAAGCCTCCGATATTAATGTTTCCCTTAACAGTCACAAATTCCACCGCACAGTTCTCAATGGCCGTCCCCTGATCTGTCTGCCCGGCAAAGCCGCCTACACGGTCAGTCGAAGATGTTACAGACGCATTGTATACATAGCAGTTCGATATAGGCGCGGAAAGGTTGGAGACGCGCCCGGCAAAAGCTCCGGCATACCTGTCGCCGGTAAGGGTTGCATTGGTTACGGTTACATCGCTGCAGGTTCCCTTAACGTCCCCGCTGCCGGTTCCAATATAGCTGGCCACAACTCCGGTATGGTTATTACCTGCATTGAAGGTAACATTCTCGAAGGTAACGTTCCTGACCTCACCGTACAGAACTCCGGCGAAGCTTGGATATGCGGTGACGCTGCCGGCATGAAGTCCGGTAATTGTCTTGCCGTTACCGTTGAAGTATACCTGCTTCAAATAGGGAGACGCGCGGTTCAGCGCAACCCATGCAAAGCCGGAAAGGTCTATTGCATCGACCTCTTCCAGAATCTCGAAATGATACTCCATGGCAGCGTCATCCGCAGCATTGTAATACAGATCCATCATGCTTTTCATCTGAGCGGCATTGGCAATCACGTAAGGATTCTCCTCCGTGCCGGCTCCGTCGTAGAAAGCACTCTTGGCCATGTCCTTGGTAATCTTGATTCCGTTCACCTTACCCATGGAGATAGTGCCGGTAAGACCGATAGTGCGGGAATACACGGTATAGTCGGGCGTGATTACCCTGACGGTCGTAGACGCATTGGTGGACATATCTTCCCAGGGAATCATAATGTATGCGGTGAGCACCTGGTCGGAAACCGATACATCTACATTGTCCAGCCCCAGACTAAACTTCCTGCCGATGTCGTTCAGGGCAACTTCAAGAGCCTTCAGCTCCCCAACCCCGTCCGGCAGGGTAATCTCGAACTTCATCACGGTATTGAGCTTGCACAAGCCGCCGCCGTTCTCCCAGGCCCAGGCGTCTGAGAACACAATGTCGTGATATGTGTTTACACCGCTGAGGAGTGCCATATAATGCAGGTGGCCGATATTGTCATTGCCGTTCTGCACCTGACCCTCGTAGCTGGCCTCATCGGCCTCAGTTTCGTTGAGGAAGTCTGCAGGATAGAGGATGTCGAAACTGTCCCCTTCAACCGCATTGCCGGTAAAGCTGGCAACACCTCCGTTGATGCTTGCCGGGTCTATGTTGAAGACCTCGGACTGGCTGCCGCTGATTATACGGATTGCATCGGTAGCTTCCCAACTTAACTTCAGGGCGTTGCCCTCTCCCTGGGAAAAACTGACTCTGCCCTCTTCAGGCAGGGCCACGCTGATGGTGACAAGGTCTCCGTCTCCCGGTACCGTTCCTTCGACGGACTTGTTGCATGAAAGTGCCGTAAAAAGCACTGAAAGAGACACAAGGACAAGTAAATTCTTCTTCATGGCAATATCCTCCTAGTCTGAGAAAACTTCATTATACTCATAATCGACGAGAGTGCCGTTGGAATCAGCCAGAATGGCCTCAAGCCCGGAAAGGTCGGCCGGTAAAGAATCCGGAGTAAGGTAAGGAATCTTGTTCATATCTTATTCGGTTTTAACTATGCAGATGTGTGAATTGACCGAACGCGCTCCGGCATGGTCGTGTTTATTGTTATCGCAGGGATAATTGACGATATTGGTAGTGCTCGCTCCCTCGCCCCGGACACACATGGTGGAAGAACCGCCGCCGTCGAGATTGAGGGCATACTGGGGATTGAAGTTATTGGCCAGGAACTGAGTAAGCTGCCTGGCACTCATTCCGTTGGAATAGCTGCTGCGTCCGTCCACCACCATAAGAATCAGGTGATTGCCTTCGGTGAGCGCAATGGCAGTACGCGGGTGCAGCACGTTCTGGTGATACGACGGCTCCTCGGTACTTGCAGTCGCCGTTCTCTTGCTCTTCCAGGTAGAAACAAAGGATTCTCCCACAGGGTAGAAATCACTGATGAGCATAGGCGCGCTGGTAAAGATATTATCCCACTGATCTGTTGTGTTCATGTAATACTGGCGCTGCTGTGCTATTGACATATCGTATCCATCGAAGCTGATTTTCACCTTGCGGTTGCCGTCGCAGTAGACAGCGGCCTCGCTCTTCCAGTTGGGGATGTAAAGGTCTCTCGAGTCGTCGTAAATGTAGTCGTTCGGCATGCTGGACAGGCCTACGCCGTCTGCCTTGACCACGACGGAACCCCTTTCATAGGCTCCGTTTATGGCAGCCACCGCATTGTAAGCCTCAAACAGTTCGTTGCAGGGAGCGCTGGCGCTGCCGGCCACGAATTTAACCGCAAAGTTGGGATTGTTGAGGTCCAGGTCTATTACGAAGATTTCCTGGGCTTTGCCGGTTACCGATTCTGTGCCGCTGAATTTATAATAGTCCAGACCTATCTCTATCTGCTTGTGGGTCCAGCCTGTGCCGGAAGGACGGATTTCGCCCTTGCCGCGAAGGGATGAAGGCCCGGACGGGACATTCACGGCTCCGCTGGATATTGATGAATCTTCAATGGCTCCGGTAAGCACGGGAACGCTGCCGCTGAGGTCCCATACGGTCTCACTCCATCCAAGCTGACGGGCAGCATCGGACAGGGTTTTACCTGCTGCAACCGCCTTGCCGTGATAGGCGTAATGGTGGGTGGTGCCGGAAGGCCCCTGAATTACAAGGGCAGTAGTTGGAGAGGCGTCGTTCTGGTCGTAAGGCTGGAAATTGTAGCTCGTAGAGTAATCCTTGAACTCCATATCCGGCCTGCGCAGACAGGCGGTAAGGTAGTTGTGGGTGGCGGTAAATCCAACCACTGCTCCGCTGGAGTAGTGGGTTATACTCTCTTCGTCCACATAACTCTTCAGATAAGGATTCCAGGCTATGCACTTGGAGAACACGTTGTTGGGCATTCTGCTGTCTACCTGGTCGGCCTTGTCCATATTGCACATGCCGGCTATGCCGCCGAAGCCCCACTTGGCATCTATCGCCATGGTGGAGAAGCAGTTGCTGATAACAGTTCCCATTTTAATAGTACCTCCAGCTATGCCGCCCACTGCGTCGATTGCGGAAATGGTTCCGGAGGTCCAGCAGTTACGAACGGTAACCATGCCGGCGTCGTAGCCGAAAATACCGCCGGTAAACTTCTTGGCACTCACAATATTGCAGTCGGCGGAGCAGGATTCCACAAGGGCGCTCTGGATACGTCCGCAAAGTCCGCCTACTCCGTTTACATTCTTGGAATTTACGCTGCCGCTCACGTGCACGTTCCACACATGTGCGGGCTTGCCTCCATAACCCAGATAACCTGCCAGGATTCCGCAGGGATGGCCATTGCTGTCGTCGGTCTTCTCGATCACCGCATTGGAGATAGTAAGGTCGTGCACGTCTCCGAAAAGAACGGTGAAGAAACCGGGGCAGGCCTCCGTAGTTTTACAGGTCAAATTATTGATTGCATGGCCGTTACCGTTGAAGTCAACTTCGCAGGTATAGGGATTTTCATGATTCAGGGGTTCCCAGTCCGCTATACTGGAAGCATCAACGTCTGCCGCGAGCTTGAACCAGACCTTCTGTCCGGGCAGCATGATGCCGGCAGCGTGCATGTTGTTCAGATGCGTGGCGTTGGCTATGAGGTAGGGATTGTCCTTTGTACCGTCACCGCTCTGGAACTGAGCAGCTTCAAACCCGTGGCTGAGGTAGAAAATGCTCATCACCCCGGACTGCAGGTACGTATCTTCGGGGATTACTATTTTCCTGCACCACATTGTGCCGTTCTGGTCTGTAACACAGATGAAAAGGTTCGTTCCTTCGGCAATGGGAATGCTCGTCCAGGGTGTCAGGGCATAGGCTGTCAGCACATGGTCTGAGCCGATGGTGGCGTTCTGCAGGTCTACCGCAATCTCCTTGGAGAGTCCCCTGAGGGCAACACGGGTGGCAGCGGTAACCTCGGAAGGCAGAGTGAGCACCCATTTAACCACACCGGACTGATGGAAGTCTCCGCCATGATCGGCGGCCCAGTCTGCGCTGAAGCAAATATCATCTTTAGTATCAACCCCTTGCAGATATGCAAAATAGCGCAGATGTTCGGGGTTGTCGTTCCCGTTCTGAACCTGAGCGGCAAAATCGAAGTTCTCTGCCTCCGGCACTCCGGCACAGGTTCCGGGATACAGGATATTGTAGCTGACTCCAGTTACGTCGGTGCCATAGAACTGGGCAACCTGCGGCTCGAACCCGGCAGCAATCTTATATTTTTGGGACTGGGTGCCGGACATTATACGGATGCAGTCTCCTTCCTGCCAGGAAAGGGAGAGATAATCGTCGTCTGAACTGCCGCTGAAAGCCACCTTCGTCGTGGGTGCCTGGGGAACCGTAGCCTTGATGGTCACGATTTTTTCGGAACCGGAAGGATCGTCGGTCAGGTAATCAGTTTCCTGTGAGCATCCGGCCAGAAGGGCCAGAGCGGGAAAAATAAGGATCAGAAGTTTAAATTTCTTCATTATTTTCTGTGGTTTTACCTATTACTTAAACTGCAAATATATAATATATTCGTAAAAATTGCAGAAATATTTTTGTACCTTGCGGCTACTATGAAAAACCTGCTTTCAATTTTTCCGGCATTACTGCTCTGCACCCTGCTGCCGGCTCAGAACAACCCTCTGGCAAACCAGGAGGCGATGGTGGTTTATGAAAATGCCCGCTTTACCGTACTTACAGACAGACTGATCCGCATGGAATGGGCGGAAGACGGAGTCTTCGAGGACCGGGCCTCACTGGCCATAATCAACCGGAACCTGCCCGTTCCGGAATTCAAATCTTCCTTAAAGAACGGCACGCTGACGATAAACACCGGGAAACTGACTCTCACATACAAGGGCGGCAGGTTTGCGGCCGGGAACCTGCAGGTGCGCTTCGGCACCGGACGCTGGGAACCCGGGATGAAGGCATCCGGCAACCTGAAAGGCACAACCCGCACACTGGACGGCTGCCTCGGCTTTGAAAAACTCTCGAAGGTAGAGACCGAACTGGAGGATGGAATACTCTCCAGGGACGGCTGGGCTATAGTGGACGAAAGTTCCCGGCATCTGATGGCTCAGACGGAAAGCGCCTGGGGCAACTGGGTGGCTGAACGCCCGGAAGGAGACCGCCTGGACTGGTATCTGTTCGCCTACGGACACGATTATACAACCGCTCTCAACGACTTCACTAAGGTGGCCGGAAAGATTCCGCTGCCCCCGAAATACACACTTGGATACTGGTGGAGCCGCTACTGGATATACACCGATGAAGAAATGCTGGAAATTGGCCGCGAGATGCGCTCCAGGGGCATTCCCATGGACGTAATGATAGTGGACATGGACTGGCACTACACCTATAAGGACATGAATAAGCGCCTGGGGCCGGACGTCTTCGGACAAAGGCGCGGCTGGACCGGATACACCTGGAACCGGGAACTGTTCCCCGATCCCGAAGGATTCCTGCTGGACCTGCACAAACTTGGCTTCAGGACGGGCCTCAACCTTCATCCTGCATCCGGAATCAGGGAGTTCGAAGAATGCTACGAACCCTTCGTAAAGGACTATCTTTCCCGCACAGACGACTACGACGGCCCGGAGGGCTACATCTTCGGCAAGGAGCCTTATCTGTATGCCGGAAACACCGTTCCAGTGGGCAAGGAGGGCCACCATGCCAGCGTCCCCTACCGCATGGACCAGGAAGCCTGGGCAGATGCCTACTTTGGCAGCGTGATCCGCCCTCTGGAGCGTCAGGGAGTAGATTTCTGGTGGCTTGACTGGCAGCAGTGGAGGGAGTCCAAGTATGTCAGGGGGCTCAGCAACACCTTCTGGATAAACTACACCTTCTTCCGCAACAAGGAACTGAACGGCAACGAGCGTCCGTTCATCTACCATCGCTGGGGCGGACTGGGCAGCCACAGATATCAGCTCGGATTCTCCGGAGACACCCACGATGAATGGGACGTACTTAAGTTCCTGCCCTACTTCACCGCAACCGCCTCCAATGTAGGCTATGGCTATTGGGGACACGATATCGGCGGTCATCAGCAGAAAAAGGGGCACGAGCGACTGACCGAGCCTGAAATGTACACCCGCTGGCTGCAGTTCGGGGTCTTCACCCCTATTTTCAAAACACATTCCACCCAGAACGCAAGGCTCGAACGGAAAATCTGGGCTTTCCCGGAGCATTATCAGTATATGCTGGACGCCATCCGCCTGCGCTACACCCTGAGCCCGTACATCTACACCTTCGCCCGCGAGACCTTCGACACCGGAGTGAGCATGTGCCGGCCCATGTACTACGCCTACCCGGAAGCCAACGAAGCCTACAACTACAACGAGCAGTACCTCTTCGGGGACCGCATACTCGCAACCACCATCTGCGAACCCGCGGGAGCCGACGGCAAGAACGCCCGTACCATCTGGTTCCCAAAGGGTTGCGACTGGTACGACATGGGGCTCCACACCATGCATAAAGGCGGAAACATCCGAACGCTCCGCTACGCCATAGACCAGAATCCCTGGTACGTTAAGGCCGGAAGCGTACTGCCGCTGGCAGATGAAAAGATTACATCCCTCCAGGAAGAGTCCGATGTTCTGGGACTGCTGATTGTGCCCGGAGCCGGGAAATCCAGCTTCTCACTCTACGAAGACGACGGAATTTCACGGAATTACGAAACAGCTTTCGCACGCACCAGGATAGATAAGAACCGCAGCGGCAACAAGCTCTCCATAACCGTTCATCCCCGCGAGGGCAGTTATAAGGGAATGCCTCGGCAGAGGAACCTCTATCTGGTATTGGAAGGGGTAACGGCAAAACCCGCCGGCATCCTTTGCAACGGCAAAAGGGCCGGAGACGTATCCATCGGCCCCCACGCCGCCACAATCACCCTTCCGGCAGTTCCGGCAGACGGCGAAACCAGAATAGAAATAACCCTGTAATTTTACCGCACATAACCCAGGGTGGCCACTGAAATGCGCACAGTGGCCGGAAAGATTGCGCGCAGGGCGCTATGGCATTCGGCAAGAGTCGCACCGGTAGTACACACATCGTCAACCAGAAGAATATGACGTATGTTGCCCGTATTCCCGGCGGCTCGGGCCCTGAAAGCCCCTTTTACATTCCCGCTTCGGCCGGAATTGTCCAGCCTGGTCTGGGTAGAAGTCCGTCTTACCCTCCTCAGCAGGTCCGTACGCATTTGTGCCCGAGGCAGGCCGCGGGCCACCTCGGCCGCAATTACCGCAGCCTGATTGTATCCCCGGCGCAACAGCCTGGTCCAGTGCAGTGGCACGGGAATCACGGTATCTACGTCTTCGTAAAGCGGAGAAGACGCCAGCCTTTCGGCCAGCATCCCCGAGAAAAAACTGCCGCTGCGGAAGTTGGAATGGTATTTAAGCCCCTTACTTATGTTTCCGTAGCCGCTCTGGGCAGAATAGAAAAAAAGGGCGCAGGCATAGGAATATGGTTCAACTCCGGGAATCCGGGCGTTGAGGGCATCGGCCATGGGATTGCGCGAAAGCCTGGAATACCGTGTCTCCGGCAGGTCGGAAAGGCAGCACACGCAAATCACTTTCTCCTGAGGGAGAAGCTGTGCTCCGCAGACTGCGCAGACTCTCGGGAATATCAGTTCAAGTAAACTTTTCAGAAACCGCCGCATCAGCAGTTCATGCCCCCGCAGCAGCTGATGGTCTGTCCGGTCACATAGGAGGACAGGTCGCTTGCGAGGAACAGCGCCACAGAAGCCACCTCGTCGATGGTCCCGTCTCGCCGCAGAGGAATGGTTTTAACCCACTCGGCTCGGATTTCTTCGCTCAACGCTTCCGTCATGGCGGTGCGAATGAAGCCCGGAGCGATGCAGTTCGCACGCACTCCGCGACTGCCGAATTCTCTGGCCACAGATTTCGTGAGCCCGATTATTCCCGCCTTGGAGGCCGCATAGTTGCTCTGACCGGCATTCCCGTGCAAACCCACTACCGACGAGAGGGAAATAATGCTGCCGCTGCGCTTGCGTGCCATTACCGGAGCCACCGCATGCATGAAATTAAAGGCCGATTTGAGGTTCACCCCTATCACCCGGTCCCAGGCGTCTTCGTCCATACGCATAAGCAGCGAATCTGCGGTAATTCCGGCGTTGTTTACAAGTATGTCGATTTTTCCAAAGTCCGCGCAGACTTTTTCCACCACCTCATGTGTCTGTGCAAAGTCTGATGCGTTTGACAGGTAGAATTTTGCCTTTATTCCCTTTTCGAGCAGCTCAGAAAGGGTTTCCGAGCCGTCCGTTATATCAGTGAAAGCTATGTCCGCCCCTTCGGAAGCGAACCTGAGCGCTATTGCCTTGCCAATACCCCTGGCCGCACCTGTAATCAGTGCGGATTTTCCTTCAAGAAGTCCCATATCAGCCGTTGTTTTGTTTCATTGCCTCTTCGATTTCAGCGGTGGTTACCGGCAGTCTCCTGGCTCCGAGCCTTCTGGCCCCGTCCGGTGTTACCAGCACGTCGTCTTCTATGCGGATGCCGCCGAAGTCGAAGTATTCTTCCAGTTTAGAGTAGTTCACGCAGCCCCTGTCCGTGCCGTCGGCCTTCCATTTGCGGATAAGGTCCGGGATAAAGTAGATGCCCGGTTCGTCGGTAATAACGTTGCCGGGAACCAGTTTTCTGGCCATTCGGAGCGAGTGCAGGCCCGGGAGCGGGGAGCGCGTCTGGTCATCGTCGTAACCAACCAGATCTTCGCCGAGGTCTTCCATATCGTGCACGTCCAGGCCCATATTGTGCCCGAGGCCGTGCGGCATGAACAGACCGGCAACGCCTCTGGAGGCCATTTCCGCAGGATTGCCACTGACCAGCCCAAGGTCACGCAAATGCTCCAGCATACGTTCCGCCACCGCAATGTGCACATCCCGGTAGGCTATGCCGGGCTTGATAAGCGAAAAGGCGTATTCATTGCAGTCCAGGACAGTATCGTAGATATCTTTCTGGCGGGGGGTGTATTTGCCCCCGGTGGGGTAAGTGCGGGTGAAATCGGACGCATAATGCTCATTGCTCTCAGCCCCGGCGTCTACTACCATCAATTTTCCGGGCACCACTGTGGCTTCATGAGAGTGGCAGTGGAAAATCTCCCCATGCTGGGTGAGTATGGTCGCGAATGAAACGCCCCAGCCCTTCTGCAGGGTTACAGCCTCCATGCCGCCCACTATTTCCTGCTCTATCACTCCCGGGCGTATGCCGTTGCGGGCAATTGTGTGCATTTCGTATCCAAGGTTGCAGGCGGCGTCTATGAGCTCTATTTCGCGAGGCTCCTTGACCAGCCGGAGGGACACTATTGCCCGGATGAGCGCTTCGGAAGGCTGCCTGATGCCCAGCTGCCCGAGCAGCATTTCATTGTAGTAGCGCGAAGGGGGAATCGTATGCACTTTCCGGCCTTTCGCCAGCGCTTCTTTCACCGCTTCGAACGCTTTGGCATAGGGCGCGCTGGCGGCAATTCCGGTCTTTTCGGCGAGCGACTGCACCGAAGGCATCGGCCCCATCCAGACAATGTCGTCGATGGTATAATCGTCTGCATAGATGGTTTCAGCCCCGCTTTCAAGGTCTAAGATTGCGGCGAACCGGGGCTCGTCCAGCCCGAAAAAATAGAGCCAGGTGCTGTCCTGACGCCACTTATAGCAATTATCCCTGTACTGAGCCGGGGCCTCAACATTTCCAATGAACAGGATGATGCCTTTCTGCCCCTCGAGGCGGCGCAACAGCTCCCTGCGCCTCTCTGCGTAAACTTCCTTGTCGAACATAAATACAAAGATAATTAATTTTGACTATCTTTGCGAAGATATTGCTTCGGCAATTCAGCCTTGGTGGTGAAATGGTAGACACGAGGGACTTAGAAAATTGAGTGCTCGCTCCGAAAGGAGTGAAGTAGAATGTCGTAAATTCAAGGAAGCCTTAACAGGTAATGCTGATGGTA
>JAGAAU010000092.1 GCA_017615135.1 Bacteroidales bacterium
GATAAAACCCTCTACAATACAGTTTGGAAGAGGCTGCTGGACATAGGTGACATAGTGGGAGTGAAGGGTTTTGCCTTCTTTACCCAGACCGGTCAGCTTTCCGTGCATGTGAAAGAACTCACTCTTCTGAGCAAGTCGCTGAGGGTACTGCCTATAGTGAAGGAACAGGACGGGCAGGTGTTCGATGCCGTTACCGATCCGGAACTCCGCTATCGCCAGCGCTATGTAGACCTGATAATAAACCCGCAGGTGAAGGAGACCTTCATAAAGAGGGCCGCCATTATCTCCGAGATGCGGGCGTACTTCAACGAGGCCGGATGTCTGGAAGTGGAAACTCCTATCCTTCAGGGCATTCCCGGCGGCGCTACGGCCCGTCCCTTCATCACCTATCACAATGCGCTGGACATTCCCCTGTATCTGCGTATTGCCAACGAGCTTTACCTGAAGAGGCTCATTGTGGGCGGTTACAACGGGGTTTACGAGTTTGCGAAGGACTTCCGCAACGAGGGTATGGACAAAACCCACAATCCTGAATTCACCTGCATGGAAATTTACGTGGCCTACAAGGACTACAACTGGATGATGGATTTCGTGGAGAAGATGCTCCGCCGCATCGCCCTCAAGGTGAACGGCACAACCGAGGTGGAAATTGCGGGCAACAAGGTGGATTTCGGCGGACAGTACCGCCGTCTGCCCATACTCGAAGCCATTAAGGAGTATGCCGGAGTGGACGTGAAGGGGATGGATGAGGCCGCCCTTCGCGCCACTTGCAAGAAACTCGGTGTTGAGATTGAGCCTTCCATGGGCAAGGGCAAGCTCATCGATGCCATCTTCGGGGCTTTCTGCGAAGAGAAACTGGTGCAGCCCACCTTCATAATCGACTATCCAGTGGAGATGTCGCCGCTTACCAAGCGTCACCGCACCGATCCCACCCTTACCGAGCGTTTTGAGCTCTTTGTGTGCGGCAAGGAACTGGCGAATGCCTATTCTGAGCTGAACGATCCCATAGACCAGCTGGAGCGCTTCGAGGAGCAGGCGGCCCTGAAGAGCAAGGGCGACGATGAGGCCATGTTCATAGACTACGACTTTGTGCGCGCCCTCGAGTACGGTATGCCTCCCACCTCCGGCCTTGGAATGGGCATAGACCGTCTGACCATGTTCATGACGGGCCAGACAGCCATACAGGACGTTCTCTTCTTCCCGCAGATGCGCCCGGAGAAGATTGTAAAATAGATTATACTATGGAAAAGAAACTGTTTTTGAACAAAGAGAACGGAAAGATTGCAGGAGTTTGCGCCGGACTCGCCGATTACTTCGGTATCGACGTCAACGTTATACGCATCCTCTTCCTCGTTTCGTTGTTATTCGCTTCTTTTGGATTCTGGGTATACCTCATTATCTGGGTAATTGCTCCGGTGAAACCCTCGGACGGCGGATATGTCCAGTATGGTCAATGAGACAATAACTTCAGGGACCAATCCCAGGATTAAGCGCCTGCTGGCACTGCAGGAAAAATCTTCCCTGCGGCGCGAGACTGGGCTTTTCGTGGTGGAAGGGCTTCGTGAGGTTCAGCGATGCGCAGCCTCCGGTTACGAGCTGGAATCTGTCTTCGTGTGTCCCGAACTCTGCCCGGAGACGGGACTTCCCGCGGAGTGCCAGAACCCTGAGGGACGTGCCACCCGCGGCACGGAAGCGGGGGGTGGCGATGGCCTTAATGGGTGCAGAGAGCCCGAGAGGAACGCCTCTCGGTCCCCATTGGGGTGCAGGGGGATTAGATCGATCCCGTCGGAACGGCGGGTGAGCCCGAAGGGCGAACTCCCTCAGGGTTCTGGCACCCCGCGGGAAGTCTTCCACCTGAGCCGGAGGGTTTATGAGAAGGTGGCGTATCGTGGAGGTACGGAGGGCGTGATAGCGGTCGTGCGGGCCAGGGAACTTCCGCTGGAGGCACTGTCGCTGCCGGAGAATCCCCTGATTCTGGTGATGGAAAACGTGGAAAAACCAGGGAATATCGGGGCCGTGCTTCGTAGCGCTGATGCTGCGGGCGCAGATGCTGTGCTTGTATGCGGTTCTCCTACAGACCTTTACAATCCAAACGTTATACGCGCAAGCCTGGGAACGGTTTTCAGTTGTCAGGTTTGCTGTTGCAGCTCAGCCGATGCCATTGCCTTCCTGAAGGCGCGGGGCATTCGTATTCTCACTGCCCAATTGCAGGACAGCGTTCCCTATTACGGAACGGACATGACTGCCGGCACTGCCATAATTGCCGGCAGCGAGGCTTCCGGTCTTAGCGAAGCCTGGCGCGAAGCGGCAGATTCCCATATCCTTATACCGATGCTCGGAATCGCAGATTCCCTGAACGTATCGGTAAGTGCAGCAATACTTTTATATGAAGCAAGAAGACAAAGAAATGGTTAAGTACGGTATTATAGGTTATCCGCTCTGGCATTCCAAGAGCCCGGCGGCTTTCACCGCAGCTTATGGTGGAAAATGGGCTTTCGACCGTGTCGAAAATCCGGATTTTGATGTATGCTGGAAGCGTTTTCTGGACGAATATGCCGGTCTTACGGTTACGAATCCGTTCAAGGAGCTGGCTTTCCGTCACTCGGATGTCATCACTCCCGAGGTGGAGCGCATACGTGCCACCAATCTGGTGGTAAAGACACCGGAAGGGATCAAGGCCTACAATTCAGATTACCGTGGTCTTGTGCAGTGTATCGGCAAAGCAGGGTTCAGGAAGGGCGATACAGCCCTCATCGTGGGTTGCGGCGGTGCAGGAAAGGCTGCGGCAGCGGCTGCATCGGAACTCGGGTTAAACACCCTTATTACCAATCGCACCATCGCCAAGGCTGAAGCCATGCACGAGCACATGGGCCTGGAAATCCATCCTTTCTTCGACCCGATAGACTGCGACCTGGTCATTTATACGATTCCGGGTAAGATCGACAATCTGGAGCGTTTCCATGCCCGTACTGTACTGGAAGCCAATTATGCAAATCCCAGTTACGACGAAGCTCTCCTCAAAAAGATCGGCGCATCGTACATAAACGGCAAGGTCTGGCATTATGAACAGGCCGTTGCCGGATACGAACTCATGACCGGGGTGGCTCCGGACAGGGACAGTGTTTTCAAAGTGTATGAACTGACAGGTTGGAGCAAATGAGTTTTATTATGAAAATTCGTCTGATATCTTATCTTGGGGCTGCAGTGCTGGCAGTTGCCTGCTCGGTTGAAGCACAAAAAGATTGTTGTACAGTTATTTATGCATCTGTGGATGAATCTGCACGAACTGCTTTCGGTGAACTTGACGGAAATAGCAGAAGTGTATTGTGGCAGCCCGGAGACAGACTCAATGTGAACGGCAGCGTATCTGACCCGCTTGGAAATGCATACGTCCCGTCCCGTTCCGCGCAGTTTACCTTCAGCAATGTTGTCCTGTCTACTCCATACCATGTGGTCAGCCCTTCCTCGGCGGTGTCTTCATATACGTCCGGGTCTGCAATAGTCACCATCCCTTCTCAGCAGGTATTTACGGATGGTAGTTACGATCCTGAGGCGGGCCTTTTCCTTTCTGTCGGAAACAATGCAGATGTTTCACTGTCGCCCTTCTTTTCCATGATGCGTTTTACGGTAGGTGAAGGCAACCATACTTCGCATCTCATCCGCCGTATTACGCTTACGGCCAGGGGAGGTGAGCAGATGAGCGGGGCTTTCACGACTGATTATACCCAGCTGACCGACCGCAGCGGCGGCTCATCCAGCGTTTCGGTCATAAGCGCGGACGGCTTTGAACTGGGGACATCGGTAGTAATTACATTCGCGCCCAAAACCTATTCTCAGGGAATTTCCATTGAAATTGAAGATAAGGCCGGACATTATATGCGTAAAAAGTCCACCGCTTCGTTCATTGCAGAAGCAGGTCATCTTTATAATACTGAGCTTGCGTTCGATCCTACCGGTACGTACATAGGCGGCGACTTCTCCGATGTGAACGTGCAGGAACCCGGGCTGCATACCTGGAAAGATATGAATACGGAGGAACATGCGGAGAACTCACACGCATCGGCTTTCAGCCGTTCCAACATTACCATGATAGGTGGAACATATGTGCAGATTCCGCATGGTCAGATGGGGCTGATTTCCGGAAATACCGGTGTTGTTTATCCCCGTTTCATCAAGACGTCGGAAAATAACTGGCTGATGTTCTACCATTACGGAAACAGCAGCACCTGGGCAGGAAACTATTGTTCTTACATGCGCAGTTCCGACCTTGTCAACTGGACCTTTGAAAAGAAGCTGTTCAATTTCAAGAGCAATCAGACAAGTCCTTATTATAACACTGAGGACCTGTCTAAAACGTACACCCGTGGCTATGCAGGCGCCGATCTCTGCACCCTTCCGGACGGACGCATCCTGGCAGTGGCGGCAACCAGGCCTATGAGCAATTATAAATTAAGGCCTCTTGACAGCGGACTTGCCATCCGTTATTCTTCCGATGGCGGCCATACCTGGACCGACGATCAACTGGTGTTGATGGGAACCTGCTGGGAACCCTTCCCGCTGGTGCTGCCATCCGGCCGTATTCAGATATACTATACCGACGCAAGGCCTTATTATCCTTCAGGCAACAGCACCTGGAACGGTACGGAAGTGATGGGTTCAGGTGTTTCCTACATTTACTCCGATGACAATGGCGCCAGTTGGGTTTCTGACGATGGAAACGGAAATCATCTTGTTGCCTATCGCCAGTTGCGTACTGTTTCCGATGTAGACGGCACGCCGCTGTATTCCGACCAGATGCCAACGGTTCTGGTGCTTAATGCAGGCGCCGGTCTTGCCGGGGCAGGCGAGTCCTTAAAGAAATCCCTTGGTTCAGGTTTCAGGATTTGTACGGCATATTCCGGCCCTGACATGGATTGGGGCACTCCGGTTTCCGTCGGAGATTTCCCGGAAGACCGTGACAATAATTTCACGACGGGTGCATCGCCTTATCTGCTGCAGTTCCATTCAGGAGAAACGGTGTTGACATATAATATAAGTTACAACAGTGGCAATCAATTCCGTTATATGATGGGTGATGCCCAGGCCCGTAATTTCTTTGGCAGTCGCCCTGTCATGCCTTCCGGTATTTCCGGCCTGGACGAGTCGGCTTCCGCCATTGTCAGTCTGGGTTTCTGGGGCAGTACCAGGGTTACCGGCAGCCATACGCTTGTGGCAGGTGTAGGTGGCTCGACTGACCCGATGACGATGCAGGTTGCCCAGTTCTATCTGAACCACGATATTTCAGCACCTTCCGTAACATCCGTGGAACTTGATGCAAAGCCGAACGACTGGCACGGAACTGAAGCGCTTTTTGCAGGTTCTTCCACCAGCGACCAGGCGATTCTTCGTGCTTCCCATAATTCTTCCACGCTTTACCTTCTGGTTGAGTCGGTAGGCAATGCTTCCGCCGTTCACGTCGACCTGAGTGTCGGAGGTACGCTTAAGCGCATTTCCATGAATGCTTCCGGGCTGATTTCTTCTGCGCTCAGCGGCGTAACAGCTTCTTGCGGGGTGGCAACCACGGAAGACGGGCAGATGGGATTTGTATGCGAGGTGGCGGTCCCTCTGTCTTCTCTGGGTTCTCCTTCATTTGTTCCGGTCAAGCTGACTCTGGAGGGTACCGGTTATTCCGACACTTTCCAGCTGGCCTCTTCCAGCGTGTCGGCTCTTCCCCGCATTGTTCTTGAATAAATTTTTTTAATCCATCAATATTATGTCAGTAAATAAAGTAATACTTGTCGGTAACGTTGGTAAAGATCCCGAAGTACGTTACCTTGAGGGGACTAACGCAAACGGACAGCAGGCCAAGATAGCCCGCTTCCCCCTGGCTACATCTGAACGCTTCCGCGACCGTAGCGGAGAAACGCGTGAGAACACCGAGTGGCACAATATCGTGGCCTGGCGCAATTCTGCAGACGTAGCAGAGCGCTTTATCCGTAAGGGTACGCAAATCTATGTTGAGGGCCGCATCCGTACCCGTCAGTGGACAGACCAGACCGGCGTGAAGAAATATCAGACCGAAATAGAGGCCGATACCATTCAGCTTCTCGGCCGCAGGGAAGACGGCCCCCAGGCCGCTGACGCTCCCGCACAGCCGGCATATCAGCCTCAGCCCGCTTATCAGCAGCCTGCTCCACAGCAGCCCGCTCCCGCAGCTGAAGCCCCTATTAACATAATGGGCGACGGCTCAGACGACCTCCCGTTCTAGTTTCGCCGCCGGTTATTCCGGAAGGGCAGCGCAGTGGGGGCGTACTTTGAAGAAGTAGTAGAGTGCGCCGGCGAAGTTGACGGTGAAGGCCAGCCAGAAGGCGCCGCCGTAACCAAGGTGCTCGGACGCTATTCCGCCGAACAGGATTCCAAGCCCGAGCCCGCCGTCCCATGCGGTAAGGATGGATGAATTGGCTGTGCCGCGCTGGTTATGGCCGCCAAGATTGATGAACATGGTCTGGAAAGCGGGATACATGTGCCCGTTCCCGAGTCCTATTATAAAAGCAGCTGAATAATAGCCCCAGATGCCAAGCTGAAGGGCGAATACCAGATAGCCAAGGGCGGCGGCAACAACTCCCATGGTGGCGTTGTGCACCACCTTGTTGTCGCGCAGCGCGCGTGCGCCTACGATGCGCGAGACCATCAGACCGGCGGCAAAAAGGGAGAAAAAGAGGCCGGCGCTGCCTTCAATTCCGAGTTTCTGCCTACCGTATATGGCTACGTAGGTAGATACTACGCCGTAACTGAAAGCGTAGCATACGATGGCCAGGGCTTCCCTCCAGCCCTTAAGCAGGAAGAATCTGTCCAGAGACAGGATTTTCTTGTCGGCAACGGTCTCGCGGCGGGGAAGTTTGATTGTTGCGTCCAGTATGAGCCCTGCAAGGGAGAAAGCCATGCTAAGCCAGAAGAGGGCTTTGAAATTACCGTCGAACAGATTGAGCATATAGATGGCCACCACCGGGCCGAGCACCATCGCAAGATTGTTGCTCAGGCCGTAGTAGCCGATTCCCTCACCACGTCTGGAGGATGGCAGTACATCTATGGCAACGGTACTGGCAGCTACCGTAGTTGCTCCGAACGGAGCTCCGTGCAGAGTCCGGAAAAGCGCGAAAAGAGTAATGGAACCGGCAAGCAGATAGCCTCCGAACAGCAGGAAAAACACGAAGTTGCAGACTATCAGGACGGTCCTGCGCGGAAAGCTGTCTACCAGATATCCACTGAACGGCCGCACCAGCAGAGCCATCACGGTATAGCCGGCAAGCGCCAGTCCTATGGCATCCTTTCCGGCCCCGAAGGTCTCGCTGAGGTATAACGGCAGCAGAGGCACTATCAGGGTAAACGAGAAATGGACCAGGAAGTTCCCGATCCAGATTTTCACATAACCGCTGTTCCAAAGTTTGTCCATTACAGCATCAGTTCTTCCAGGCTGTGGTACGCGCTTAGCCTGTTGAGGTCTACCTTACCCTTGATGCCTGGCACATGGGATACCTTATACTGCCAGATGCTCCAGTCGGTAAAACTAACGTAGGCCTCTGTTTCTCCGGGATCTCCGCACCAGAATGGGCAGTCGCTGAATACTCCGGCAAAGTTCTTTAGCCAGAAAGCCTGACTGCAGTAAATTACGGGTTTGCGCCCATAATGTTCATCGCACAAGGTTACCCAGCGACGCACCAGCTGCTGCAGTTCCTTTCTGGGAAGGATGGCTCCTGGCGTCTGTTTTTCTATGTCGAGCGCAGGAATCAGCTGGATGGAACCCTTCGGCACGGAAGAACTGAAATTTTTGAACTGATCTTCCGCAGATGAAGAGGTAGTTAAAAAATGATAGGCCCCTACCGGGATTCCGGCAGCTGCAGCGTTCAGGCTGTAAGAATGCCACTTGGGGTCTTTGTAATTAGCACCTTCAGTGGCCTTGATATAAATAAAATCGGCCTTGACCGCCTTCCAGTCCGTAACCGTATTGTGGTGGGAAAGGTCCAGCCCTTCCTTCACCTGCCGGCCTGTCTGCCAGTTGCAGGAAAACAGCATGGGCAGCAGGAATAAAATTGCAAGGAAACGGACGGGAAGTCGCATAAGGCTTTATTAAGACAAAAAAACAGGCTGCGAAAACCGTAGCCTGTTAAGAATAGTGGAGTTTCTTACTCGGCCTTGTTAGGGCAGTTCTCGCACTTCTCACCCTCGGCGCAGTTCTCGCACTCAGCTTCGGCACACTCACCGCAGCAAGCCTTGGTGGAATCAGCAACCTCAACAACTTCCTCAACAGCCTCGGCGTTTACTTCACCTTCAGCTTTCTTTCCGCAGTTACCGCAGGAAACGAAAAGAGCCATAGCAGCAACAAGAGCTACGGACATAAAAACTTTCTTCATAGTCTTATAATTAATTAAGTTAAACAGTTTCAAACAAATTCAGCGGGCAAAGTTATTCACTTTTTACAATAATTCAAATTTTTGCGAAAGATTTTTGGCTATTTCGGGAGCTCGAAAACCTCCATTCCGGAGATTTTCCCGGAATCTATCTTAAACCTCAGCGCAGTGCGCACCAGTTGCCATCCCTGCTTGCCTGCTGCCCCCGGGTTTATGTAAAGCATGTCGTAGTACCTGTCCTGCATCACTTTCAGAATGTGGGAATGCCCGCAGACGAATATGGAAGGCCGTAAATTTTCTATCAGTTTTCTGGCGGCCGGGTCGTAATGTCCCGGAGAACCGCCTATGTGCGTCATCAGTATGGACATGCCTTCCCGCTCAAAGAACTGGTATCCGGGATATGAATAACGCACCGGACTGCCGTCGCAGTTGCCGTAAACCCCCACTACCGGTTTGAAGGAAGAGATTCCTTCCACGAATTCGGAGCCTCCGCCCCAGTCGCCTGCGTGCCAGAGTTCATCTACCTGTGCGAAAAATTCACGAAACCCCTGGTCGAAGCTGCCGTGAGTGTCTGATATGAGCCCTATGAACATTGTGAATTCAGATAAACTGCCGCTACTGCGGCAAGGGCCGCCGTCTCGGTGCGGAGGCGCGACTGTCCCAGATGCACCGGCAGAAAGCCGTTGGAGAGTGCCAGTTGCAGTTCTTCCCGGGAAAAATCGCCCTCGGGGCCAATCAGTATAGTAATTGGAACGTTGCCGGCGGAAGAAAGCGCTTCATTGATTGAAAGCTTGCGCGCATCTTCCTCTTCGAAGCAGTAAGCTATGAGACGCAGCGATTCCGGGTTGGCATTACGGATGAACTCTTTTACGGTGCAGATTTCGTCCACTTCCGGCACGCGCCCCTTCAGGGACTGCTTTGCGGCAGACAGCAAGATTTTCCGGAGCCGCTGCAAATTGACGGTCCTTCGTTCGGAATGGTCTCCCGCAAGCGGAGCTATCCGGTCTACGCCGAACTCTACCGCCTTTTCGGCAAACCACTCGAAGCGGTCTGCATTCTTTGTGGGGCAAACCCCCATGGTCAGCCGGTACGGAACTGCACCCCAGTCCGGAATCTGCTCCAGCACAAGCGCCTGAGCGGCCTTCGGAGAGGCATCGGTAAGCCGGCAGCGGTAAAGGTTGCCGCTCCCGTCGAACACCTGGATTTCTTCTCCCTCGCGGTGGCGGAGAACCCTCACGCAATGGGCGGATTCGGTCTCGTCCAGCCTGCAAACTCCTCCGCTACAGTCGTATGAATAGAAAATTTCCACTATCGTCTGATTATTTCCACTTCGCCGTCCAGGCCGAGTTTGATTATCTGGGAAGCTTTGCCGGTAGCCTCTTTCTCCAAAAACGCCGGTACGCAATAGTCTACTGCATTCTTGATTTCCGGACTGATTTCCCTGAAAAGCGCCGGAGTTGGCTCTCCGCTGATGTTCGCCGACGTAGAAACCAGGGGACGGCGGAGCTTGAACGCAAGGGAACGGCAGAATTCATTCATCGGGATGCGGATGCCAACTGAAGAGTCTTCAGCAAGTACGTTCGGGGCCAGTCCCTGTCCTTCCGGATAAATGATGGTCATAGGGGAGTCGTTCACCTCTACCAGGTCTATCGCAATGGATGGAATCTGCCTCACGAACCTGGCTACCATGTCCAGGTCTGATGCAAGCAGTACAAGGGATTTGTTTGCCGGCCGGTGCTTTATTTCGAAAATCCGCTCAACGGCGGCCGCATTGGTGGCGTCGCAGCCCAGCCCCCAGACGGTATCGGTGGGATACAGTATCACTCCGCCCTCTTTGAGAACTTTCAGCGCTTCGGCCAGTATTTCAGCAGTATCTTTCATTATCTGTCGAAAAGTGTTCCGCGTTTTCTCCAGTATTTTATCAGCAGCCAGCCGAAGAGCATGCCGCCCAGATGCGCGAAATGCGCAATTCCGTCGGCTATGCCGGTAACGCCGGTAAAGAGCTCGATGGCCGCGAAAACTATCACCATGGTCTTTGCCTTCATGCTGACGGGTGGGAAGATCAGGGTCATACGGGCCTCGGGGAACAGCATGGCGAAGGCAATCAGAATGCCGTAGATGGCACCGGAGGCCCCTACTACCGGAGGTATGGAACTGAAGAAGAAATGCGCCTGCAGGGCCTGTACCCCAAGATGGAGGGCAACCGCCCCAAGTCCGCATACAAAATAGTAAATCAGGAACTTGCGTCCACCGATTATCTGCTCTACCACCGTTCCGAACATATACAGGGTGTACATGTTGAAGAAGATGTGCCAGAAGTTCCCATGCATGAACATATGGGTAAAAATCTGCCACCAGTGGAAGTTGTGGGACATCGGATAGTACAGGGCGAAATTCTGCATCATGAATGGCTCGTTGAGCAGAGTCGCCAAAAATACTATTACGTTGATTATAACCAGATTCTTGGTTACGCGTGCGTTGTTGTCGGGCATTGTCAGAATTTTTTCTCTATTTCGTCTGCTTTAATCAGCACGAGGGTTTTTCTGCCCTCTGCAGTAAGCTCGGCGTTGTTGCAGGCAAAAAGCGTGTCAAGAAATTGTCTGGCGTCTGCAACGGAAAGGAAAGATGTTGAATTCAAGGCTCCCAGGGTGGCAATTTTAGACGCAAGGGAACTTTTCATCACTTCCGGAAGCGCTGACACATTGTCACTGAGAATCAGGATGAGGTCTTCCACCATGCGGCGGATTTTACCCTCCTCGCAGCTGTAGATTTCCGGTACGGCGTTAACTACCACGGTATCTGTCCCGAAAGGGGTTATGTCGAAGCCCAGACTCGCAAGCTGCTCTGCGTGTTCCTCGAAAATGAGGCGATTCTGCACGCCAACCTGCACCTGCACGGGGAAGAGTGCGGTCTGGCTTACGTGCTGCACCCCGTCCAGAGCTTTGAGCGCCCGTTCGTAGAGTATGCGCTCCCAGGCGCGACGTATGTTCACAACCATCATTCCGGATTCTGCCGGCGCGATAATGTATTTGTTTTGAATCACCAGCAGGTTGGCGTTCGGGGCGGAAATTCCGTCGAACAGCGCACCGTAATTTTCGCGCGGGCTGACGTGTGAGTGATACGGGATGTCGTGTGTGGCGGGGATGTCGTGTGCTGCCTCCTTTTCCGGCTCGAACGGGTTGTAGTTGGGGTCGAAGCCGGTAGACGGGGTTACCGGGGCTCCCTTGTATTCCGAGAAGCTCATTCCCACCTGCGGCAGCGCATCGGACACCGGTTCACTGAAATCCAGAACCGCACCGAAGGCGCTTTTTCCGAGACTCTGCTTGACAGCTCCGAAGATGGTCTGGTACACCAGCGGCTCGTTTTCAAATTTAACGTCAATCTTGGAGGGATGGACGTTTACGTCGAGCATTGCCGGCGGGGTTTCAATGAAAATGAAGTACGAGGGGGTAACTCCTTCGGGAATCAGGCCCTCATATGCGCTCATTACGGCTTTATGGAGGTAGGTGCTGCGGAAGTATCTGCCGTTTACGAAGAAAAACTGGGCGCCGGCGGTCTTTTTAGCGGTGTCCGGCCGTCCGAGGTAGCCGCGGAGGGTGAGGGTGGAGGTGGTGAGTTCGAGGTCTGAAAGTTCATCGGCTAGATTACCTCCGAAGAGGTCCTGGATGCGGAATTTCAGGGATTGTGCCGCCCTCAGGGAGTAGATGTCCTTGCCGTTGTGGCTGAGGCTGAAAGCAACCTCCGGCCGCACCAGAGCCACCCTTGTGAACTCTTCCACTATATGACGGAATTCGGCCGCGTCCGATTTTAGGAATTTCCTGCGCGCCGGCGTGTTGTAGAACAGGTTGCGTACTGCAAAGTTGGAACCTTTCGGGGCGGCCACGGAGGATGTGACAAGGTCTGAACCGCCGCCAACCACAACCTGGGTGCCGGTCTCCCTGTTTGCCAGGCGGGTTTTCAGGGTAACCTCAGCTACGGCGGCTATGCTCGGGAGGGCTTCCCCACGGAAGCCGTAAGTGCTGATTGCGGAAAGATCCTCGGGGAGCGCGATTTTGGATGTAGCGTGTCTTTCGAAGCAGAGTGCGGCGTCGGAAGGGCTCATGCCGCAACCGTCGTCTATTACCTGGATAAGCGTGCGGCCGGCATCGGTTATTATCACCGAAACCTTGCCGGCTCCGGCGTCTACCGCGTTCTCCATCAGTTCCTTAACCACCGAAGCGGGCCTCTGCACCACTTCTCCGGCGGCAATCAGGTTCGCCATCGACGCGGGAAGTACCTTCAGTTTCCCCATTACAGCAAAGAATAGAATTTTGCGATGAAAAACAGCACCGCCACTATGAGTATCAATGAAATTATGCCGATTATGCCCTGTACCTTCTGCATGTGCCCGCGGGATTTCTGGTAATGCCCTCCGCGCAATGATCCGTGCAGGTAAGTGCCGGGAGCGTAGGCGGCGTCTTTCTTTTCGTCTGAACCGTCTACAGCCCCGAACATGCGCTTACGTTCGTCGGCCTCTTTATCGTAGTATATCGGCTTGTAATCGAACACGTTATGTTCCGTATCGCCGAAAAAACTGAATAATCCCATATTGTCTGTCTGTTGCGGTTGTCAGGCCCAGCGGCGGTGAGACCACAGGTAATTGTATGGCTGCTCGCGAATCTCGGCCTCCAGCAGCTGGTAATAACGGTCCATTATCTCCTGGACGGACATTTTCGAGGCGTCGTCGCAGATGGGAACGTATTCAAGCCTGTAATGTCCGCGCCCGGCGATGCTCATGCGGAGGAAGAACAGCTGCATGGAAAATTTTCTTGCAATGGCGGCCGCTGCCGACATTGTGCGGCATTTCTGCCCCATGAACTCCACTTCTATTGTGTCTGAACCTCCGTAGTACGGACGCTGGTCTGTGTTTATGTTGTAAAATTTCCTTTCGTCCCTGTTGTTGAAGGCATGGCGCACCAGATTCTTCGATTCTATATATCCGGGGAAATTCTTGCGGTCATGCAGCGGAGCGAAACGGTTGTCGCGGAGGAATTCGTCCCAGGCGGCGCTGCTCAGTTTCTTGTAGACCACGCAGAAATTCTGTTCGGTAAAGGGACAGTCTCCAGTGTTGTTGAAGTAATTTTCTATGCCTCCATAGAGTTCCCAGTTGCCGCAGTGGGAGTAGAGAATCATAGCGCTCGGCCCGTTTTCTCCCTTTGCGGGCAGTACTTCCGGATTCATCACCTCCATTATTCGGGCACGGCGCAGGCGCCTTGGGTTACGGCATCCACCGAACCATATGGTTTCAACTATTATGTCGGCCATGTGCCTGTAGTACTCTTTGTACAGCTGCTTTATCTCCTTATATTTCTTTTCCGGAAAGGCCCTGGACAGGTTTACCAGCACATCGGCGCGTCTGTATCCGATTAGCCTTCCCAGTACCCAGGCCAGGAAGCCGGAAAAGGCATAGAGCACCTTAAGCGGTAATTTCGACAGGGGAAAGAATATCGCCTTCAGGAAATATTTTGAAAATGCAGCCATATCTCTGCAAAGATAAGAAACTATTTGTTAGATTTGCCTTTGATATGGCAGACAAAGGATTTTTTACTTTAGACAGTTTCCGTGTAGGGCAGGGTTACGATGTACACGCCCTTGCTCCCGGACTCCCCATGTTTCTGTGCGGAATCAGGATAGATTCCCCCAACGGCTTTGTGGCCCACTCGGACGGCGATGTGGCTATCCATGCACTTTGCGACGCTCTGCTCGGGGCCCTCGCCCTGGGGGATATCGGCAGGCATTTTCC
>JAGAAU010000093.1 GCA_017615135.1 Bacteroidales bacterium
CCCATCTGGAGTTTTGCAGGGACGGGGCTGCACTGGAGCGCCTGTGAGTCTGTATTGCACACCACGAAGCTGCAACCCTGGATTTTCTGTTCGAACATATAGTTGACGGCATTGCATCCGCCGCCGCCTATGCCGACTACCTTTATAATATCATCGGAGACAACCCAGTCTGCCGGAACTAAAATATCGCTGTTCATATCGCTTACTGTGCTTTTTCAAATGAATTTTCCACTGTGCTTCCCACTGTGCTTTCCACCATGGTTTTGATTTTTGCCCAGGTGATGGATATCCAGGGGGTAGAGGTCTTTGCCGGTTGCGCCGGCGCTTCCGCTGCTGCGGGCTGTGCTGCAGGATTGACTGTGGGGCCGGTAATGACGGGTTTTTCGGCAATTGCAGGCTCTTCGGCAGCTGCGTGTTTCTCTGGAACTATGGGCTGCTGAACTTCCGGGGCGGGTTTTGCAGCCGGAGCGGGCGATGCCACTTTATCGGCTTTCCAGCTCTGCTTGACCGGAGCGGGTTTTGCCACTGGCGCTGCGGGGGCGACTTGGATCACAGGTGCCTGTTCAAGGCAGTTTACAGACCAGTCGTCGGCCGCTGCGAGCAGCAGGCCTACCGAAGATGCCGCGTTGGTGTCGAAGACCCCGGGGACTCCGCTGGCAGAGAAGAGCCTGGTGCGGGGGAAGCCCAGTTCAACTGTGTATCCGGACATCTCCTTGAGCAGGTTTGCCAGATTGGTAAGGTTGGCGCAGCCTCCGGTAAGGACCAGGCCACAGCGCAGCCTGTCTGCATATCCGCTGTCTTGAATGAGCCACAGTATGCTTTCTAGAATCTCGCAAACTCTGGCGTTGATTATCTCTGCAAGATCCTTCACCTTGAGCTGGCGGGAAGAACCTGTCTCGTTGTTGTTTACCTGGATGACCTTGTCTGTCATATTGGCGAGCCTGTCCGGCATGCAGGAGCCGAAGGCACGCTTGATGTTCTCGCAAAGCACCTCGCGGAATCCGCTTTCGGTCTTGATGTCCGAGGTGATGTCCCTGCCGCCGAAGGGAAGTGCGTAGTAGTAGCGCAGGATGTTGTCTGAATAGATGCTGAGGGATGTAACTCCGCCGCCCATGTCGATCAGGGCCACACCGTTCTCCTTCTGCTCCTCGGTCAGTACCGCATTTGCGGTAACCTCGGGGATGAAGTATTTGCGGGCCGCGCTTATGCCGGCTTCCTTGAACATTATGTCCAGGTCTGTAACGGCCTTCCTGGCGCCTATGAACAGTTTGAAGTTGCCCTCGATGAACTCGCTGGTGCATCCTATGATATCTTCTTCACAGGCCTGCATCAGGTCGTCCGTAGAGAACGACTGGGTAACCGCTCCGTAGAGCATATCTGTCTTCTCGTCCTGCAGGGGATAGGTATCTATCGCGGAATTCTTCAGAGCCTCGGTCTCTTCCCTGCTTATGCAGCTGCCGGGGTTTACCCTGGATGCGCGGGCGCTGGCGGTTTCCTGGAACATGTTGGAACGGGGCAGCCCGGTTACAACCTGCCTAATTTTGATTCCAAGCTCACGTTCGGCCTTTTCTATGGCCTCCCGGATGGGTTTGGAAGCTCTCATGGGATTGAAAACCCTCCCGCGGCGAACTCCTTCGGAAGGAAGCTCGCTGTACCAGATTACCTGGACGTCTCTTCCGCTGACCTTGGCTACGCTGAGGGCGGTCTTGCTCGAGCCCAGGTCCAGTGCGGTTACATATCTTTCCTGCATATTATTTGATTTTTATATTTTAAATTCACTGTATTGTACTTGCCTTTTACGGGCTTGATCTTCTCTTCGTAGTTTACGATGCCCCGGTATTTCTCTTCCCATCCGTCCGGCTGACCCAGGATGAAGTGCTCGCCGTCTTTGGCTGAAACGAGGGTGAGTTCCCCGTTGGCACGGCAGAGCAGGGAATCGGTCTGAACGCCTTTCTTCTGAAGCCAGTCTATCATCCCGATGGTTTTCTCCAGCCATTCAGCAGTTTCTCCTTCCGGAAGTTTGCCTTTCAGAGATGCGTTGGCTCCAATGGGAGAGTGCCCGCAGATTACGCTCACAGCTGGGTTTACTCCGGGATACGGTTGGAACAGGAAGCCTTCAGAATCGCTGTAGCAGGAGCTTTTCCCGTCTTTAAAGTGCAGGAAGGGAGTCCTCTGGGTAAGGCTTATATGCAGAACTCCGTCCCGGGTAAACCAGGCCTCGCTCTTCTTTACCGCCCCTTCTTCGTCCAGTATGGCTTCTATGGCATCCAGATCCAGTTCTTCAAGCCTCTGGCCTACGCAATACCCATAGTGCTCCTCCAACAGTTTCTTTACGTCGTCTTCGCCGAGGAAACTGCACTGTCCTGCGCGGGCTGGTTCCAGTTTTACGGAATTGCAGGCCAGGATATGGTCGTCCCGGTCGCCGCAGGAAATAATCACTCCTGCAGCGGTGCAGAACGCGGCTACGGCAACTGCCGTCAGACTGTATTTCAGCCAGCTCTTCATACCCTTTCTTCGAGCATTTGCCTGATGGGCCCCACAAACCTGTCTATATCTCCGGCGCCGAAGCTGCACAGAACGTCAATTTTCTCCCCGCGCAGCAGGTCCATCAGTTCCTCCTTATGC
>JAGAAU010000094.1 GCA_017615135.1 Bacteroidales bacterium
CCTGAAACTGAAGGATCCGGAATTCCTTAAGCAGCTAGCTTCCTATAAGGCGGACCTCTTTGTTGTGGTGGCCTTCCGGATGCTGCCGGAGGAGGTTTGGTCTATGCCGAGGCTGGGTACCTTCAACCTGCATGCCGCCCTGTTGCCTCAGTATCGCGGAGCGGCCCCTATAAACTGGGCGGTAATCAACGGAGAAAGGCTTTCAGGTGTCACTACCTTTATGATAGATAAAGACATAGACACCGGCAAGATTATTCTGCGCCAGGAGTGCCCCATTGGCCCGAACGACAGTGCGGGAGACCTTTACGACGCCCTTATGCCCTTAGGGGCGGACCTGGTGCTGCAAACCGTGGAGGGCATAATCCAGCACAATGTGGAAACCCGCGTCCAGCGCTCCTTCATCCAGGGTTCAGAAGTGCTTAAACCGGCGCCCAAGCTGACCAGGGAGCTATGCAATATAGACTGGAGCGACACCACGGAAAATATACGCAATCTCATAAGGGGCCTGAGCCCTTCGCCTGCGGCGTTCACTGAACTGGAGAAACCTTCTTCCGAAAGGGTTATTTTCAAGATTTTTGCGGGCGAGCCGATGAAAGCCTCCGCCGAGCCGGGTACCATGCTCTCCGACGGCCGCACCTATCTGGCAGTTGCTACCGCCGACGGCGCCCTCTGCCTTACAGACGTGCAGATGGCCGGTAAAAAGCGCATGGGAATCAAGGCTTTCCTGGCCGGCCAGCACGACGACCTTACTTCCTGGAAAGCGGTTTGCGGAACCTCCCGCGAAGAACTTCAGCGCTGCCGTAATATTTCAGCCGTATGATAAAGTTTCTGCAGGAGCATAAAAAAACCCTGCGGTTGCTGGCTTCGGCGGCTGCCGTGCTTGCCCTGTGTCTGCTGTACGCCCTGGTTTATCGTGCCATATTCGGGGCCGACCTGCCAAAGACGGTAGCCTTGAGAATGAGTCTGGACCGCCTGAAGGGCAAGGCTGAACTGCTGGATGTGCGCATAGACCGTTGCGAGGAAGCCCTTTCCACTATAGAAGACCGTGGAGATTATGTTTACCGCACCCTCTACGGTCTGGATTTTCTTGGTCCTTATACTCCCACATCGCCGGCCGGATCAGACTGCATCGGGCTCTCGCATCGCCTCGACAGCCTTTTCAGCAGGGTGTACAGGCAGAGTGTGTCTCTGGACGAGATAATCGCCACTAATGCCGAGGCCGGCGAAATGCAGATACACCTGCCTGCTATTCCTCCGGTCTGTCCGGTTCCTGTCCGGGTATCCGTCACCAGTCCTTTCGGCTACAGGAACGATCCGGTTTACGGCGGCCGCGAGGGACATACAGGCGTAGACCTCGGAACTCAGAGAGGAACTCCTGTCTATGCCACCGGCGACGGCGTAGTGGTACAGGCGGAATATACTATGGGAGGTTACGGCCGCATGGTTGTGATAGACCATGGGTTTGGTTATAAAACCCGTTACGCGCACCTCAATTCCATGAACGTGCATGAACGTCAGAGAGTGGTAAGGGGAGAAATGATAGGTACTGTGGGCAGCACCGGAAAATCTACCGGGCCGCATCTCCATTATGAGGTGATTTACCGCGGCGCTCCCATAAACCCCATGAGTTTCATGGATATGACCATGGATGTGGCGGAATACAGGGAATTGGTTAATTCGGTAAAGAAGGGGGTCAGATGAAAAAGTTCCTTAATATTTTCCTCTGCTCCCTGGTGGCTTCCGCCGTTTTATATCTGGTGTTTGCGCTTTGTTTCGATACTGCTACGGAACGCCGCCTGAAGGGCGAGATTGCCGAATATGAAAGCGAAATCCCCGCCCTTTCCAGCCGTACGGCCATTCTGGAAGGAGCCATTACGGCCCTTCAGATGAAGGACGATTCCCTGTTTATGAGCGTCTTCAAGACCGGAGCTCCGGTAAGGGATCCTGTGTCTTCCCTGGACTTCCTGTTCGGGAATGATACCATCCCCAATCACCGGCTGGTAAGCTATACCGGCGCCAAGGCGGACAATCTGCTGGAGCGCGGCGCCCGGGTGGATTCTACCCTGAAAGACATTCTGTGGAGGGTGGCGTTCAACAGGTGTGAGATTCCGCCCCTTTCCCTTCCGCTCAAGGGTATTTCCTATTCCCAGGTAGGAGCTTCCACGGGCAGGCGCATCAGCCCGGTGTTTGCAAAGGAATCCGTGCATAACGGGTTGGACCTCATTGCCTTCCGCGGAGAACCCGTGTATGCTTCCGCAGACGGTGTGGTGAAGGCGGTGGTGAAGCTGCGCACAGGTTACGGGAACTATATAGACATTGAACACGCCGGTGGATACGTTACCCGCTACGCCCATCTGGACGAGGTGTTCGTACAGCGTGGGCAAAGGGTGAAGCGTTCCCAGAAAATCGGGTCCCTGGGCATGTCGGGCGCGGCATTCGCCCCTCATCTGCACTATGAGGTGATGAAGGACGGGGAAGTCCTGGATCCGGTGCACTTCTTCTTCCTGGACGTAAGTCCGTGGGAGTATGCGAATATGCTATTCATGACAACCAATACCAACCAGTCTCTGGATTAAGAATCTGACGCAATGGAAAAACTTTACTATTCCATAGGGGAGGCCGCGGAAATAATAGGCGAGTCCGTATCCCTCACCCGCTACTGGGCCAATTACTTTTCCAAGTTCATAAAACCGTCCCGTTCTTCCAAGGGGAACCGACAGTTTACGGCTCAGGACATAGAGTGCCTGAAACAGGTGCATTACCTGGTAAAGGAGAAGGGGCTGACACTGGACGGGGCGGCCCGTCAGCTTGCCGGCGACAAGGCCTCCGTGTCGGCTCCGGTGAAGGCGATAGAATCCCTCAAAAGCATACGTGAGCAGCTTTTGGAAATCAAGAAAATGTTGTAACTTTGCCGTTCATAAATAATCTATAAGTATGGCCACTACCAAGAAACCCAAGCAGATACAGACACCTGTAGACGAGCGCGAGACCTTTGTCTCGTTGCAGAAGAACTTTGCGTCCGGAGAGGTGTCCGTTCAGGATAAACTCAGAACGCTTTACAAGCTCCAGCAGGCCGACAACGCCATAGAGCAGCTGGTGCAGCTCCGCGGAGAACTTCCCGCAGAGGTTGCCGCCCTCGAAGACGACCTTGCCGCCCTTCAGGCCAAGTACGCCCACATCGAGGAACTCATAGCCGGCTACGGTGCCAGAATCGAAGCGGAGAAGAAGCAGATAGTGGAAATCGATGCGGACATTGCCAAATATCAGCAGCAGCTCAACAACATCTCCAACAGCCGTGAGTTCGACTCCATCAACAAGGAGCTCGAGAACCAGGGCCTGCTGCGCCAGATATCCGAGAAGAACATCTCCGAGGCAATCGCCGCGATTGAGGCTCGCAAGGAAGACCTTGAGGCCCTTTCTGCAAAGATAGCAATCCGTCAGGAAGACCTGGACGCCAAGAAGGTGGAGCTTGACACCATAGTGGAATCCACTTCCAAGGAAGAGGCCGAGATTCGCGAGAAACGCGATGCCCTCGCCGCCCAGATAGACGAAAGGACTCTGAGTGCATACAACCGTATCAAAGACAGCGTTCACAACCACCTCGCCGTGGTCAGCGTCTGCAATGAGAACTCCTGCGGAGGCTGCTTCAACACCATTACGCCTCAGCGTCTGATAGATATTGCCACCGGCAATAAACTCATTATTTGCGAGCACTGCGGAAGAATTATCGTCAATCCTGAAATCTAATGCCGGATAAGAAATCCCGCAAGGACCAAAAGAGTCTGGGGCTTGAGTTGGGCAACGTGCCCCCTCAGGCCCTTGAAGTTGAAGAGAGTGTCCTGGGAGCAATGCTCCTGGAGGCTTCCTGCGTGGATATGGCCATGGAAGAACTGACCGTATCCAGCTTCTGCGCCCCCCGTCATAAGATGATCTTCGAGGCCATTTCCAAACTGGTCCTTGAACATACGCCCGTAGATATGGTTACCGTGAGCGCCAAGCTCAAGTCTCTCGGAAACCTTGAAGACGTGGGCGGAATAGTGGCGCTTGCCAACCTTACGGAAAAGGTGGGTGCGGCCGCACATATCGAATCCTATGTGGCCATACTGAAGCAGAAGGCTATACAGCGGGACCTTATCAGCGCATCAATCAAGATACTCAAAGACGCCTACGACGATTCTGTAA
>JAGAAU010000095.1 GCA_017615135.1 Bacteroidales bacterium
GTTGCCAAGCCAGGGCCGGTTGAGTTTATTGAGCGTAGTGGCCGAAAGGCTCGAGCCGTTCTTGAACCAGCGGGGGATGTGATTGCTCTCATCGCGCTCGGTATCGTCGCGTTCGTATGAAATCCAGCGCCAGGCAAGGTTGCCGGAACCACCGCGGGCCACGGTAGCATCGGCCGAATACTCACCACCCCTCAGGTCCGGGCTGTCGTAGGAAAGGACAGTCTCGAAATAATAGGTTGTAGGTCTGGCGGATGTACTGATACGTGCACCGGTGCCGAGTTCCGGAATGGCCAGGCCTCCGTAGATATCGGTAATCTCGTAATCCTCCTCTTCTTCGTCCTCAATAGTGCTTGCTCCCTTGGAAGGAGTGGCCACAACCGCAATGTATCCGGCCAGCTGGGTGCCGTACTCCTCGAAAGTGTTGGCAATTTCCAGTATGCTTTCAGGGGTAAACTTGCGGCTGAATGGAATGTCAGTCAGCGGATAGTCTTTCCCGAAAGCCTCGGGATTTGCGGAATAGTCTCCATATATGCGCTCAAGCGCACCGATTACGGTAATGGCATCTTCCCAGCGCTCGTTCCAGAGGCACATCTTCGCCGCCAGCATAAGGGCGATGGGAGCGTTCATCCTGTTATTGATGGGAGCGTCGTAACTGCGCTTCATGGCCATTGCGCCGATTCCGCCCAAATCCCTCGGGAGTGCGTAGTGCATAAGTTCATCAATCAGGTAATCCCTGGTATCGTTTGCGCTCATTCTCGGCAGAGAGGCTATGCGGGCGCGATTCTCTTCGGTAACCACATCGGTGTAGAAGGGTACGTTCCCGAAGGTGCAGGTAAGCATATAGTAGAAGAACGCGCGCAGGGTAACGGTCTCTGCAGTCATATCCAGGGCCTCAGCATCGGTGCAGCCGCCTTTGACACGGCAGCGCTCGATAGCATAAATCATGGAATTGCAGCGCATTACGCCCATATAGCTGTACTGCCAGATGGTGCTGGCGATGGCAGGTCTGGAAGGCGAGAAATTCAGCGTTGCATTGTAGAAGGTAGACGCATTCATTATCATGCAGTCTGTCTGACAGTCTGTTACGAACCAGAAGTTCTGGCCGCTTAGCTGAGAACGGATGAGGTTGTAGCAGGCGTTTATACCTGTCTGGCACTGCACCGCGTTGTTATAGAAGTCTTCATTGCGACTGTTGCTCATGAGCTCTTCCTTCAGGGAACAGCCGGAGAGGCAAATCACAGCAGTAAAAATTGCAAATATCTTTTTCATTTCGACTCCTCCTAGAAATTAAGCTGCAGGTTGAAGGTGAAAGTGCGCGGACGCGGGAATGAACCGTTGTCGAGACGGCGCACAGTAGGATCGGTAGAAACGTCCGGGTCGAAGCCGTTGTAGTTCTTCAGCAGCCAGAGATTCTCTCCGGTCACACCTACGCTAAGGCCCTTGAAGAACTTGGACCAACGGCTGATGGGCACGTTGTAGCTCAGGGTAACTGTCTTGAGTCTCAGGTAAGAAGCGTCATGCACCTGGAAGTCCGAGGCGTTGGTGTCGTCCCAGTCGGGAGCCGCAATATTGGAATCCGGATTGCGCTCTGCATTCCATGCATCCAGCATATAACGGTACTTGTTCCAGTTGCGGGAAGAAGAGCCCATCCAGAGTTCAGACAGGTTGTAGATGCTGCCGCCTACGGAATAGGCCAAATAGACGCTCAGTTTAAGACGGCCCCACTTGAAGTCGTTCTGGAAACCACCGTAAACCAGAGGGTCGGAATTGCCGAGGTAAACCACGTCGTTCTGGTCCAGCATACCGTCGCCGTTCACATCGATGAAACGGGTACGGCCCACATTGGTACCATTGGATCCTTCAGCAATCGTAGATACGTAGGTATGGGTGTAAGCGTTGCGCTCTATCTCCTCCTGGCTGTGCCAGACACCCGCACGCTGATAGCCCCAGAGGGCGTTTACAGGATATCCGGTCTTGTAACCGTACAGGTACTGGGTACTGTTGCGGGGATTCATATAGGTGGGAACCACCTCATCTCCTGCTCCGGAATCCACAACTGTCTGATTGTTGTGGGAGATGGTGAAGGCGCTGCTCCACTCGAAATTCCGGGCTTTGACGTTAACTGTATTCAGGGTAAGTTCCACACCTATGTTCCGGGTAGTTCCCATGTTGTCGAAATAGGTATTGTAGCCGGTAACCTGGGAATTGCGAACGCTCAGCAACAGGTTGTTGGTGGTGGAATAATAGGCATCCAGTTCAACCGTCACCCTTGACTTCCAACCGGAAAAATTCAGTCCAAGGTTGTATGCGTCCGTGGTTTCCCATGTGAGGTTGCTGTTGGCCAGGTGATCCGGCATAGTTGCAAGCAGGTAACGGTCTCCGAAGAGCCAGGAGCCCTGGTTGGCACCGATAGTAGCCATTGACAGGTAACTGCTGATGGCATCGTTGCCGCTTCGGCCGGCACTCACACGCAGGGAGAGGTCGTTCACCCAGTGGGCCTTGCGCATCCAGCTCTCATTCATTATGGACCAACGGAAAGCCACGGCCGGGAAGAAGCCCCATTTGTTGTTTTCAGAGAAGTTAGACGCACCGTCGGCACGGGCTGTGAAGGTAACGTAATAACGGCGTTTCCAGTTGTAGTTCACACGCCCGAGCACAGACATCGTATTCTTCTTGATACGATAAGACGTAGTGTAAAGGTTACGGGTGGCCATAATGGACGTCATGTTATAATAGGACACGTCGTCGTTGATATAACCGGTACCGGTAATGCTCTGGTTGTCGCGCACGACCTGGCTGCCAGTGAAGCCCGCCATGGCCTCGAAGTTATGCACGCGTTTCCAGACTTTCTTGTAGTTGAGAGTGGTTTCGCTCAGAAGCTTCTGCTCGTCGTAAACGCTCCTGGAGGCCCGTCCACCCTGCTTTCTTGCAGCCGCAACAGGCATAAAGGAAGGAGAATAGGTGAACGAAAGGTCGTTCTGACGGGTGAAAGAGAAGCTCGATTTGAGGGTAAGACCCTTTGCAAGATTGAGTTCCACCCAGGGAACCAGGTTCAGGTTCCACTTGTCCGCCTTGTTCTGAACGTTCTTGGCGGAAATGTAAGGGTTATTGAAGATAATGCCCTGGGAATCGTCGTAGGAATATTTGTTCCAGGTACTGGTCTCGTCCAGCAGCGGGCTCAGATAGATGGCCGCAGCGGTATTTGTACCGGTAATCATGGCGCTGGTGCGGTCTACGTCGAAGTACACCATATTGAAGCGGAGTCCTATCCTCACCACCTTGCCAAGACGGGTATCGAAGGCACTGCGAACAGTGTAGCGCTTATATTCGGAACCTATCACCACTCCCCTGTTGTAGTTGAAACCGGCGCCTACGTAATAGTTGGTATTGTCTGTTCCGCCGTTGATGTTCAGGGACTGATTGTTATAGATACCTATCTGGCCGAGCTTGTCCACCCAGTCCGTTCCCTGACCTACCAGAGTGGGATCCGGGAAAGGATAGGCGGAAGTCTCCGTAGCGGGCGTAAGTTTAAGCGAGCTGCTGCGCTGAACCGCAACCATGTTTTGCCAGGTGGCATATTCCTCTGCGTTCATAATGTCGAGCTTGCCGGCAATCTGGGAGATACCGGTGCTGCTGTTGAAGCGCAGTTTGAACTTAGCGTCCTTGGGAGCCTTGCGGTCTGTAGTTACGAGGATAACACCGTTCGCACCGCGGCTTCCGTAGATTGCAGTGGAGCTCACATCCTTCAGCACCGAAATACTCACGATATCGGCGGGGTTGATATCATCCAGGCTGCTCACTGCATCCAGCACTCCGTCGACCACGATAAGGGGTTCGTTACCCGCGCTGATGGAACGGGCGCCACGAATCTGGATACTGGTAGTCTGTCCGGGCTCACCCGAACCTGAGAGGATATCTGCGCCGGCGACACGGCCCTGAAGGGCTTCCGCCACCGAATTTACGGGAGTTTCCTGTATGTCGTCCATCGTAACTACGGAAACCGAACCGGTGAGGTCACCTTTCTTGGAAGTACCGTAACCGATGGCCACCGCAGTCTCAAGCACGGTAGATTCCGGCTCGAGCTGAACGTCTATGACGCTGCGGCCGTTAACGGTCTCCAACTTGGATTTATAGCTGAGGAAATTGAATTCCAGCACACCGTTTTTATCGATGGAAATAGAATACTTTCCTTCTGCGTCGGTAACGGTGCCGTTGCGGGAATTGTTCTTATCGAGAACTCCGGCGCCGGCAAGAGGATGTCCGGTTTCGTCGTTCACCACTCCCCTGACGGTAATTTTCTGGGCAAAGGCGGGGCTGGCAAAGAAAATCACAGCCGCGAGCACCAGTGATATTTTCAGTTTTATATTCATAGCCGTCATCATCAGTATTTAACAGTAAGCCGAACCGCCTTATGAGAAGCTCCGCTTACGGGAGCATCCAGAAGACGTACGTCGACAGCGGTATTCCAGACTTTATTGGAAACGTAAACATAATCTGCACGCCAGGACTTCCCATCCGCACTCCAGGTGGGATTGAACTGACGGCGGGCCATCCAGATGCAGTCTGTCAGATTGTTGGTCTGCGCATAGATATCGGCAAGGAAGGCATTGTCTGAAGGATCCGAAGGATACCAGGAAGGAGTATCAGGATATCCGGCTTCCATGACGCTGTAATAATAGAAGGAGCCGCCTATAACCCAGGCGCTGTTAGAATAGGGCTGGTTGTAGCCGCTCTCCAGAAGGGCAACCAGCTGAGGAAGCGCCGTGGCCTGAGGATCAAAGTCGGCTACCTGCCAGGAAATGCCGTCTATCTTACAACTGAGTCTGGAAGGGGCATCCCCGGACTGTACGTCGGAAAGGGAGAAACCAGACCTGTTCGCAATCATGAGATTGCCGGAAAGTGTAGATTCGAATTTATCGGCAAGCGCTTCCTTAAGCTGCCCGAGGGAGGAATTCTCCCAAATCAGACAGTAAATCTGCGCATCTCCGGAATTTATCCATCCGGCCGCCACAGAAATATCTCCACAGCCCTGGAGGTTGGCGTAAACCACCTCCATCCTGGTAAGCGAGGCATCTACGAATTCAATATATGAATCCTGCGGCGCACTGGTGTATTCCTTCCCGTCGGGAGTACCCTGCTGGATAACGCAGAGGGTATCGGACACCATCGTGGTCAGGCTGCGTATGACAATCGCTCCTCTGCGGGTAGGATTGGTACTTACGAAATCGGATTCGTTGGAAGAATAGTAGAAGGTAAAGGCACCTTCGCCTTCGCGCCCCTTTACATCCACAGTTATCCAGTCGTTCTGGGGAATTACCCTCCAAAGGCCGTCCATAGTCACGAGAACGGTCTTTGCTCCGCTCTGGGCGGTGAGGTAGATCTCGCCAACCCGGCTGCCTGCCTTACCTTCCGGAATGCCGTTGGACGAGCAGGACCAGACGGAAGCCAGCGCGAGAGCTGCAATGCTTAAAGTGATAAATATCTGCTTCATAGGCTCATTATTCTAGGTATCCGTCTTCTTTATTGAAACCGGGGATATCGGAAGTGCCCACCACTACGGTAGTCACATTGAAGTTGTTTCCCTTAACCCTTTCCACTACGGTCTCGCCTAAACGGACCGTAATCTCTTCGTCGAGAGCAGTAATATTCAAGACCAGAGACTTTGCGGGATAAACTCCGGGGCGCAGCACGAAGCGGAAAGCCGCAAAGCCGTCTGCAGTCCTGGACTGAACAGGCACGCCGCCAAAGTCGAGGCTGACAGTATGTGCGGAGATAGCCGATTCGGAAGAACTGCCGTCGCCAGCCGCAAGGAGCCTGCCGGCGATGCCGCTGTCTGAGCTTACAGACATTCCGCTGACACTGACTGTCTCGTCGAAACGAATCTGAATCTCCAGCATTCCGAGAGGATAACGGAAATGAAGGGTAGCATCATCCGCAGTGCTGGCTACACAGAGATTGCAGTAGCGTTTGAAAAATTCAGCAGCACCGCTTTCTGCATCGTAAGTCTGGACGGGGTTGAGCCAGAAAGGCACAAGGCCATCCTGCAGGGCCACATCATCTGCATATGGGAAGTATGCGGTAACCTTGCCGCCTTTAACCAGCGGTCCGTAGAATGCGGCTTCCGCCTTACCGACGCCGGAACGTTTGAGCACATAGGCTTCGTTGACACCGCTTTCAGACCCGAAGACGCCCAGCATGTCGCCGTCCGCCCAGGTATCCGAAACTTTCACACCGCTTTCAATTTCCAATTCTTCGGTGTCCGCCCTGAATACGGTGAAACCGCTCTTGTCTATATCGGAGCCGTCGTCTACCTTCCGGCAGGAGGGCGCGAGCAGGGCGGCCAGGGCAATCGTTATGGTTAATATCTTTTTCATCATAGGTCAAGGAAATTATTTGCCGTCCCAGTAATAGTTGCCTGAAAGGCTGACCATTGAAACATATCCCTTCTTGTCGTAATCCGTGGCAAAGGAGGGTGAATAGATGTAGTTCTCGTATGTAGACGCCGTAACCGTCTCTTCAAGGTCCAGTTTAGGCGTACTCGAACTGTTATAGGCAAACAGGTTGGCGTTCAGATTGAACACACCTCCGAATCCGCTGCCGGTCACCTCGGTACCCTGAATCCTGAGAAGGCCAGGATAGATACCACCGTCGGTATTCTGCTGTGTACTCAGGCTGAAGCCCAAAGAATAGTTGCCGGGGGTATATCTTTCTGTACGTAAAGCGTACAAGGTAGCGTAGAACTTGCAGTCTGCAATCTTAAAGGTGGAAATTGCATAACCGATTCCGGCAGAAACCGCATATACCTGCCGCTTGGAGGTTCCGACCTGAGGAGAATTAACCGTACACCCGGTAAAATCGGCGTAGGAAGCAAAACCGCAAAGCCCGCCGGCAACCGAGCAAAGGGCGGAGCGGGAATATTTCTGCTCGTGCGGAATGACCTTGCCGGTATTGACGCAGTTTTCAACTGCTATGTGCTGCGCTTTCTTCCCGTTGAGAATGCCTGCGATACCGCCCGCGAAGGCTTTGTAGCAGTCGTCAGACGAACAGGTACTCACCATGTCGTTGCTTACGTCGCCGCTGTTGGTACAGTTGCGCACCGCGATATAATAGCAGTCGATATCGGCAGGAGAAGGCCTGGAGGACGGGGAATACCATGGCAGCTTATTGTCGGAGTTGTATTTTATCACGGCACCCACTATTCCGCCAACGCCGGAAAGAGTAGCCTTGGAGTTTGTAGGAGCCGCCGAATAAGCCAGCGAAACCTTGCCCGTATTGGCGCATCCATCCACCGTAAGGAAGTTTTCCGCATCGCCGCCAAGAACGGTGCCGACTATTCCGCCATACCCCATATTGGCTGCAGAGGCGGCGGTGCCGGCAGCTTTTATCACGACCAAGCTGAGATTGCCGTTATTAGTGCATCCACTGATAAGGCAGGGTGCCTGAGGGATGCAGGTTGCAACGATTCCGGCAGCCGTAAAAGCCCTGTCACCTGTATTGACGTCTATGCTGAGGTGCAGGTCGCCGTTATTGACACAGTTCACTACACTTCCTCCGTTCATTGTACGCACTATTGCTGCGCCTACCGTCTTTGTAGTTCCGGCACCATCCAGGGAACAATCGTTTATACAATTCTCCACCAGACCTTCACCGGCAAGGGTAGAGACGAAAACTGCCGCTCCCGCATTGGCCGGATCGGCCGCTACGTTCTTACCGGCCAATCTGAGATTCTTGACCGCACCTGTCAGGGTTCCTATAAGGGGCGAGTTGCCCGCAGTCTGGGTGAGAGTGTGACCATGTCCGTCGAGGACTGCATCGAAACTGTCGAGTTTGGCAAGGGAAGCAGTCTCGAAGTCTGCCATTATATCCACCGTACCGGCCTTGCTCAGCCACTCGGACTGCCAGTCGCCGCCTGAATTGAGCGCAGCAGCGAATTCCTGCCAGTCTTCAGCGCTGATGATTTCGCGGGCATCGGGAACATATTCCTGAGTGTCGAAGAATGCAATGGAACCGGCCCCGATATTCAGCCCTGCAGCGGCACCTGCGGAAGGACGGAGCCAGAAGCAGCGCAGGACATGCTTGCGCGCATCGGTAAACCGGATACTGAATCCGCCCGGATACGAACCGGCAGGGACAGTGAAGATAAATTTCCTGCCTTCCGGGCCAAGCGCGACTCCACCCTCCGGCAGAGTCATACTGATCGTTGCAGTTCCGGAGACAGCCGACAGGGCACCGGTTTCCGGGTTCAGGGAGAATTGACCTGCAATGGGCTCTCCCCCGATTGATGTAATGCTCAGGGAGGAAATCACGTCTGTACCATCGCTGTCCTTGAGAGTGATGCAGGCGGCGCCACAGAGATTTTTCAGGCTTACCTCACCATCTTCCGACGCGGAATAACCGTAGAGCATTGCCGCGCCTTTGGCAAAACTGCCGTCTACAAACTCCTGGGAAGCAGGGACGGAAATTGCGATATTGCCGCTTTCATCGAACTCCCCTGCAAACTCTGCCGGATAGAACACCCGGAAGGGAGCAGCGACATTCCTTACGTTGAAGGCGGCTTTAGCAAGCTTTTGCCCATCAGATACTGAAAGGGCGGATGAAGTGACTGAATTCACGCACACCCTGTCTCCGTCCGACCACCATACCGGCAGAACGGCAGAAGAGGCATCGCTTTCCAGCCAGGTCCTGGATTCGATACCGGAAGGTACCGCCAGGTTCAAAACGACATCGGCACCGTTTTCTTCAGATACCCCGCCGTCTTTCGTGCATGACAGAAATGACGGTAGCAGGCACTGAGCCAGAACGGCGCAGACCAGAATTTTTTTCTTTATCATAAGCTAGAATTTGTTTCAGTGTCTTATTGGTTAACAATACAAAAATACATCACGCGCGTTGCGCGTGATGCAATTATTTTCACAAAATATCAGATTATTCTTTCAGAATGGAATAATCGTTCTATTTCAGCTCACGGAATTTTTCGGAAGAAATCTTCTTATTCTTAAGGGTGACAGTCTGCTTGATCTTGTCCAGCACCTTACTGTCTTCTGCCTGCTCAATTATGCGGGAAAGCTGATTGCGGTCCTGCATCATATTGTTTACAGCGTCCTTAAGAAGGTCTGCGGGCACATCTGCCATTCCATACATCGCATACTGATAGCGCACGTAATTCTCTGCTTCGGTACGGAGGTCTGCCTCTTCAATCTTGAAGTCGAATTTACGCATGAGGCTGCCGCGCACGAGCTGCCACTTGAAGTCTTCGATGAAGGACGGGAACTGCTTCTCCACTTCCTCCTCGGTATATTTGTCTCCACCGCTCTGAAGGAGCCACCTCTTGAGGAAAGCCTCGGGAAGTTCAACCCCTGCCTTCTTAACGAAGTAATCCTTCAGGTCGTGGGTAAGCCGCCAAGCAGACTGGCTCTCGGCATCCTGGGAAAGACGGGCGTCAATTTCTTTTTCTATATCTTCATCGGATCTGGCCTCTCCCTTGCCTTCTTCCGCCTGTTTGGCATAAAACTCCTTATAGCTCTTCATAAGATTCTCTTTCATCTTGGCGTCGGGAGTAATCTTATAAACAGGGATTGAGTCATCTGCACTCACTTCCACATTCACCTCGGGAGAAAGCCCCAGGTCGAAGACAAAGGTAAAGTCCTTCCCCTCTTCCCAATCGAGTTCGGGCTGGTTAGCGCTCTGGATGGGCTCTCCGAGAATGTTCAGTTTATTGTCGCGTATAAAGGCATCCAGTTGTTCGCCTATTATCCCGTTTATAACCTCCGCCATAGCCTGTCCGCCATACACCTTCTTGATAAGTGACATGGGAGCCATACCCTTGCGGAAACCCTTGAATTCCGCCTTCTTCTTCAGGCCTTTCAATTTTCCCTCAAGGGGAGCCGCATAATCCTCCGCTGCAATGACGAGTGTAAGCTCACTGTTCAGCGCATCGATTTTCTTTTCACTAATGTTCATAATTGCTGATTATATTATTTCTTAATATTGTTCTTGTCTTTTGGATAAGCTATACGCTCGTGATACAGATGCACGAGGTAAGACTTTATGACTTCCTTGACTGTTTCCATATCCTTTATGGAAATCTCGGAATCCGTGAACTGGCCCTCGTCCATCTTGGCCTGCACAAGCTCGTCTACAAGGAGCGAATAATCTTCAGGGCTTGAGGGCTTGAGGGTGCGGGATGCCGCCTCTATCGTATCGCAAAGCATCAGGATAACCTGCTCTTTGGTAGTGGGAGGCACTCCCGGATAAGTAAAGTCTTCACGGTCTGCAGGATTCCCGCCTTCAGAGACGTATTTGTCATAGAAATAGCGGGTTACAGTGGTCCCGTGATGAGTGATTATAAACTCCAGTATCACCTGGGGCAGACCATGCTTCCTTGCCAGTTCAACTCCGTCGGGAACGTGACGTATGATGTCTTTGGAGCTTTGCTTATAAGAAAGTCCATAATGGTATTTCTGGTCTTCCGCCTTACTGACAAGAGACTCGTTCTCCACGAAGCACTGAGGATTTGTCATCTTGCCTATGTCGTGATACATGGCCCCGGCCTTTACCAGCAGCGGGTTGGCACCGATAGCACGCGCTGCCGCCTCGGACATATTCATCACCTGAAGTGAATGATGGAAGGTTCCCGGAGCTTTCAGTTCAAGTTCGCGCAGGAGCGGATTGGCAGTATCTGCAAGATCTCGCAGCCTGGAATTGGACACCAGGTTGA
>JAGAAU010000011.1 GCA_017615135.1 Bacteroidales bacterium
AGCCGGCAACGTCGTTAAGGTTAAAGGACCTCTCGGAGAGCTCTGCCAGAAGGTAGATCCGGACATCAAGGTCACCGTAGAGGACAATCAGATCAAATTCGAACGCCCCACAGATCTTCCCCGTCACCGTTCAATGCACGGTCTGTACCGCGCTCTGGTGCACAACATGGTCGTTGGTGTGTCCGAAGGTTTCACCGTAAAGCAGGAACTGGTGGGCGTGGGTTACCGCGTCGCAGCCCAGGGCCAGCTTCTCGTTTTCTCACTCGGCTATTCGCACGAGATTCAGCTTATGCTTCCCCAGGAAGTTAAAGCCGAAGTTCCCGATGTAAGAAAGGGCGAAAATCCCGTCCTGGTTCTCAAGAGCTGCGACAAGCAGCTGGTTGGCCAGGTGGCAGCCAAGATTCGTTCATTCCGCAAGCCTGAACCTTATAAGGGCAAGGGTATCAAGTTCGTCGGCGAACAGCTCCGCCGCAAGGCAGGCAAGACAGCCGCAGCTAAATAAATCAGGAGGATAGAATTATGGCATTGACTAAAATACAAAGAAGGAAGAGAATCCACTACCGCATCCGCAAGCATGTCAACGGTACCGCCGAAAGGCCCCGTATGGTAGTCTTCAGGAGCAACAAGCAGATTTATGTCCAGGTAGTGGACGACGAGCAGGGCAAGACCCTCGTTTCGGCTTCATCCATAGACAAGGAGCTTGCAGAGGCCTGCAAGGGTAAGAACGGCATCGAGACCGCAGCCATCGTAGGCAAGGCGGTTGCAGAGCGCGCTCTCGCCAAGGGCATCACTACAATCTCCTTCGACCGTGGAGGTTATCTTTTCCACGGAAGGGTAAAAAGTTTGGCAGACGCAGCCCGCGAAGGCGGTCTCGTATTCTAATGAGAAAAGACTATGGCAAATACTAATGTAAAAAGAGTAAAGACCTCCGACCTCGAACTCAAGGACAGGCTGGTTGCCATCCAGAGGGTTACCAAGGTCACCAAGGGAGGACGCCATTTCCGCTTCGCCGCCATCGTCGTTGTTGGAGATGAAAACGGGGTCGTAGGTTACGGTCTCGGAAAGGCCAACGAAGTTACTTCCGCCATCGCAAAGGGTGTGGAGGATGCAAAGAAGAATCTTGTGAAGATTCCCATCATCAACTCCACCATCCCTCACGAGCAGGAGTCCAAGTTCGGCGGTTCCCGCGTGTTTATGAAGCCTGCAGCTCCCGGTACCGGTGTTAAGGCCGGCGGTGCTATGCGTGCCGTGTTCGAGTCTGCCGGTATTCAGAACGTACTTGCAAAGTCCAAGGGATCTTCCAACCCCCACAACCTTGTCAAGGCAACTGTGACGGCTCTCACCCAGATGAGGGACGCCTACACCGTGGCAGGTCTGCGTGGAATCCCCATGTCTAAGGTATTCAACGGATAGGAGGAAGAGACTATGGCAAAGTACAGAATTACCCAGGTTATAAGCAGCAACGGAGAGACCAAGCGCCAGAAGGACAACCTCAGGTGCCTCGGAATCCGCCGTATGCATCAGACCGTAGAGATTGAGAAGACCCCCGTGTCGGCCGGTATGGTTGCAAAGGTGGCTCATCTCTGCAAAGTTGAAGAAATTCAGTAAGACAGGAGGGCTAAGATATGAAACTTGAAAATTTGACCCCCGCAAAAGGTTCAACCAAGAACACCAAGCGCATAGGACGTGGCCAGGGTTCCGGTAAGGGCGGCACTGCCACCCGCGGTACCAAGGGCGCCCAGGCGCGTGCAGGTTATGAGCACAAGATCGGATTCGAGGGTGGCCAGATGCCTATTCAGAGGCGTCTTCCCAAGTTCGGATTCAAGAACCCCACCAGGGTTGAGTATCTTGCAGTTAATGTTTCCGCAATTCAGGCTCTCGCAGAGAAGAGCGGAGTGAACGCTCTCGGTCCCGACGACTTCCGCGCCGCCGGTTTCGCCGCCAAGACAGACCTTGTCAAGGTTCTCGGCAACGGTGAAATCACCGCAGCTGTGGAGGTGTCCGCCAACGCGTTCTCCAAATCCGCTATTGCAAAGATTGAGGCCGCCGGAGGCAAAGCAATCGTAATCGGCTGATGTTATGAAGTTTATAGAAAACATAAAAAACATCTTCAAGATTGAAGAGTTGCGTAACAGGATTATCTACACTGCCATCCTGGTCCTTATATACAGGTTCGGATGCTTTGTGGTTCTTCCCGGTATCGACGCTTCATTGCTTGCAGGGCTGCAGCAGAGCACCCAGGAAGGTCTTGTCGGCCTCCTGAACATGTTCTCCGGCGGTGCCTTCGGTAATGCTTCAATCTTCGCTCTGGGCGTGATGCCGTACATCTCGGCATCCATCGTAGTCCAGCTGCTGGGTGTTTTCGTCCCCTACTTCCGCAAACTCCAGATGGAGGGCGAAAGCGGACGGAAAAAGATGAATCAGCTGACCAGGTATCTGACCATTCTGGTTATCTGCATCCAGGCTCCCGCCTACCTCACTTCCATCCACAGCCAGATTCCCGGCGAGGCTTTCGTGGCTGTCCGCAAGCTCGGTTGGAGCAACTTCGCTTTCAACCTCGTTTCCACCCTCATCCTTATGGCGGGCTCCATGTTCGTCATGTGGCTGGGTGAGCGCATTACAGACCGCGGTATCGGCAACGGTATCTCCCTCATTATTATGATAGGTATCGTGGCCCGTCTGCCTTATGCGCTCGCAGCAGAGATCGGAGAGAAGCTCAACGCCACCAACGGCGGTCCCCTTCTCCTCATCGTGGAATTGCTTGTGTGGGTGTTCGTGATAATGGCTGCTATCTCTCTTGTACAGGCTGTCCGCAAGGTTCCTGTACAGTATGCTAAGAGGGTTATCGGCAACCGCCAGTACGGTGGTGTCCGCCAGTATATTCCTCTTAAGATTAACGCTGCAGGAGTTATGCCTATAATCTTCGCGCAGGCGCTGATGCTGTTCCCCATCCTGTTCTCCCAGTGGGATGCCACAAGAGGACTCGCGGCAACGCTCA
>JAGAAU010000096.1 GCA_017615135.1 Bacteroidales bacterium
CTTGGGGGCAAAAACGCGGCAGAGGGCGTCGCGCAGTGCTGAGCGGCTGAGAATCTCCAGCGAAGGCGCCGCAAGTCCCAGGAGGGCCATATTCGCGCCGCGGGGGTTGCCGGCCTTGGAGGCCATCGCATCGATGTCTTCCGCAATGACGTGCGGCAGTTTTGCCAGTTCCGATTCAACTGCCGACATTTCCGGATAATCGGGAATATTCACAAGCGGCCGCGTAGAGGTGACAACGGTCCCCTCCGCACTGAGCCAGGGCAGGTAGCGCAGGGCTTCCATCGGTTCCATAGAGATTATCAGGTCGGCTCCGCCGAGCGGGATAAGGTCGCTGAAAATGGGTTCCGTAGAAAGGCGCAGATGGCTCTGCACGTCACCGCCGCGCTGGCTCATGCCGTGCACTTCCGCCTGCTTGAGATATAGGCCTGCAGCCGTTGCCGCCTCGCCGATTACGGTAGCGATGGACAGGATACCCTGCCCGCCGACTCCGCAAAGTATGATATCTTTCTTCATCGCTTACTTCTTTTTGGCGTGCCGGCGCGCGGTCTGGATGCACTCGCGGCGCGGGATAATCACGGAAAGCCCCTTATATTCAATCTCTTCACGCAGGATGCGTTCGATTTCCGGAAGATTGGCCGGAAGCGGAATCACTGTCTTCACGTGCTCCGCAGGAACACCCAGCGCCACGCAGAGGGCTTCATATTTGCTCGTTCCGGCTGAATCCTGCCCGCCCGTCATCGCGGTGGTCAGGTTGTCGGAAATAATCACGGTAATGGGGCTGTTCTCGTTGGCGGCGTCCAGCAGTCCGGTCATTCCGGAATGCGTGAATGTAGAATCCCCTATCACCGCTATCGCCGGAAACAGACCGGAATCCGCGGCACCCTTGGCCATTGTAATCGAAGCGCCCATATCCACGCAGGAAGCGAGCGATCCGTAAGGCGGCAGTGCACCGAGCGTATAACAGCCGATGTCTCCGAACACGCGGCCCTGAGGATAATCCTGCATGATGCGGCCAAGCACGGTATAAACGTCGCGATGGCCGCAGCCGGCGCAGAATTGCGGCGGTCGCGCAGCGACCAGCGAGGGCAGCGCGAACTGCGACGCAGGAGCGAAACCGAGCGCTGCGGCCACGTTGTCCGGCGTAAGTTCACCAGTACGGGGCAAAACACCGTCCAGACGGCCGTGTACCGGCACATCGGCACCCAGCAGGCCCTTCACACCGTTTTCCACCACAGGCTGTCCGTCCTCGAAGACAAGAAGTCCGCCACAGGCGGCAGCAAGCTCTTTAATGGCCTTTTCCGGGAACGGATACTGGGAAACCTTGAGCACGGAAGCCTCGCGGCCAGCACGCACAAGCGCCTCTTTCACATAGTTATAAGCTATGCCACAGGCGACGATGCCCAGCGGGGCCGCCCCTTCCCTGCGGTTGAAGGGCGAAGCGGAGGAACTCTCCTGCATCGCACTTTGCTTGTCCAATAGAGCCCGATACTGCCTGCGCGCAATCGCGGGCAGCAGCACCCAACCCTTCGAATCGGAAGGAGCCAGCGCATTCTGCGCCTTTCTTTCGCCAACCTTCACAGAAGCCCTGGAATGCGCGAGACGAGTAACCATACGGAGCACCACGGGAACACCCAGGCTCTCCGACAGGTCAAACGCATAGGCCATCATATCGTAGGCCTCCTGCTGGTCCGAGGGCTCCAGCAGCGGAACCATCGCAAAATTGGCGTAAAAGCGGGAATCCTGCTCATTCTGAGAGGAATGCATAGACGGATCGTCCGCGGCCAGCACCACCACGCCGCCTTTCACGCCGGTAACGGCCGCATTCACAAACGCATCCGCGCACACATTCATCCCAACGTGCTTCATACAGACGAGAGCCCGCTTCCCAGCATAGGACATGCCCAGGGCAGCCTCCATCGCGGTTTTCTCATTGGTACACCAGCGGCTGTGCACGCCAGCTTCCCGGGCCGCCGCATCCGCCTGGATAAACTCCGTCACCTCCGTCGACGGCGTGCCGGGATAGGCATACACGCCCGAAAGCCCCGCATTCAGGGCTCCCAGCGCCACCGCCTCGTCTCCTAGTAGTAATCTATTCACTTTGGTTTTCTATTAATCTGTTCTTTAAAATAATCTGTTTCAGTTTGAAGACCGTCTGCACCCACGCAGTCGTTAGTGGGAGGGGCCCGTCAGGAGATTGCCGGGCAAGCCGGCAATGACGGATGGGAGGGATAGCCCCAAAGGGGCGTAGTCTGAAACCTGAAATAGATTATTTTAAAATAACATCAACAACTATAGATATATACACCAATTGTGCGTATCCTCCTCCAGACCGACCAGAATGCCGCGCAGACGCTTATACAGCTTCTCGCTGACGGCCCCGCACTTGTCCGGAGAGCCAATCTTGTAGGTCTTGGTAACCACCGTATCCTCCAGTTTCTGCTTGTCGTCAACAGAGCAGATCGGCGTAATGACGACTGCCGTACCGCAGGCATTCACCTCCTCGAACTCGGCGAGTTCCTCCACGGGAACGCGGCGCTTCTCAACCTTCAGGCCAAAATCTTCGGCCACAGCCTGAAGACTCTTGTTGGTAATGGAAGGAAGCACGCTGTCCGAAAGCGGCGTCACATAACTATTCCCTTTGATTGCCAGGAAGTTAGACGAACCGAACTCGTCTATATAGGTCTTTGTGGCAGGATCCAGGAAGAGCAGTTCACGGTAGCCCTGCGCATGGGCCATATTGTAAGGATGCAGCGAAGTGGCATAATTCGCACTTATCTTGAAAGCACCTGTCCCATTGGGAGCAGCACGGTCGTAGTTACGGGCAATGACCGCAGTTCCCGGACTCAGGCTCGCAGCTCCGGAATAACTGCCCACCGGCGCGCACATCACCGCAAAAAGCACCTCCTTGGAGGAAGCAATGCCGAGCTGGGGGTTGCAGCCGATCAGGACCGGACGTATATACATCGATGCATTGTAGCCGTACGGGGGCAGGAAGTCCAGATTTTCCTTCACGCAGCGAAGACACATATCGATGAACATCTCCTCCGAAGGAGCCGCCATATCCAGATGGGCGCCACTGCGCTGGAGACGCTTCGCATTCTCGTCCGGACGGAAAAGACGGATCTTGCCGTCCACCCCGCGGAAAGCCTTCAAGCCCTCGAAGCAGGAATTCGCATAATGGAAAACTCCTGCGAACGCACTGAACTTGAAGTCGAAATCGGCCGAAGCCACCGGCTCAGACCACTTTCCGTCGCTGTACAAACTGCTCACGATGACGTTGGTCTTCCTGTACTTGAATCCCAATGCGCCAAAATCCAATTGCTCTGCCATATTGTTCACTAGTTAATATCAGTTAGTAATTCTTTTCAAAGCAACAGCAGTACCAGCATAGACCGTCACTGCGTGCCCCCTCCCACTGCGTGGGCCCCTCCCTCTCATGGTGTCGAGGGTGGCACAGGTCTCTGCAGGTACTCTGTTGCTTTGTATACAGTACATATAGTCTATATACCACTAATTATTTCAGCAACTCTGTCGCCCACCTCGGAGGTACTGCGGGCGGGTGTGCCGACAGGAGCGAGATCCTCAGTTACGAAGCCCTCTTCGATGGAAGCAGCCACAGCCTTGCGGATTACTGCACCCTCCTCCATCAGCCCGAAAGCATACTCGAACATCATTGCAGCCGAGAGTATGGTAGCCAGAGGGTTTGCTATGTTCTTGCCGGCTGCCTGCGGATATGAGCCGTGTATGGGTTCGTATACTCCGGTATGCTCTCCGATAGATGCAGAGGCCAGCAGGCCCATAGAGCCGGTAATGCAGCTCGCCTCGTCGGTCAGAATGTCGCCGAAGGTATTCTCGGTCACAATCACATCGAACCACTTCGGGCAGCGTATCATCTGCATTGCAGCGTTGTCTACATACATATATTCCACCTCAACCTCAGGGTACTGCGGCTCCATCTCCTGGGCAATCTGCCGCCAGAGACGGGAAGACTCAAGAACGTTGGCTTTGTCTACTACGGTGAGTTTCTTGCGGCGCTGCATTGCATAACCAAAGGCGGCCTTAAGGATACGCTCAACTTCGTAACGATGGTAAATATTGGTATCGAAAGCAGTGTCGCCTCCATCCAGACGGCCCTTCTCTCCGAAGTACATACCGCCGGTAAGTTCGCGTACGCAGAGAAAATCAGCGCCGTTTACAAGTTCAGCCTTGAGGGGACTTTTGTCCACAAGGGAGGCGAATGTCTCGATCGGCCGCAGGTTGGCATACAGACCGAGTTTCTTGCGCATGGCAAGCAGCCCCTGCTCCGGGCGCACCTTTGCGGTGGGATCGTTATCGAACCGTGGATCGCCCACTGCGCCGAAAAGAACCGCATCGCTGTCCATGCAGGCACGGAAAGTAGATTCGGGGAACGCATCTCCGAATTCATCTATCGCGCAGGCGCCTACCTTGGCAAAACTGTACTGAACTTCATGGCCGAAGCGGGCGCAAACCGCATTTACCGCCTTAACAGCCTGTTCCACGACTTCGGGACCTATGCCGTCGCCGGGTAATTTTGCAATTTTCATTTTATTTCAGAGTACTGATATCCAGATTTTCAATAATATTCAACATTTTAACCGTTGCCTTGATGGCGGCCGCAGCCTGGTCGGAATCGATACCGCGCGTCTTGAAACTATGGCCGTCCATATCCCAGACTATAGTGGTAGCGACGAGGGCGTCTGTCTTGCCTCCCGGAGGAATGCTCACCTGATAGTCTGCAAGCACCGGATGCTTCTTGCCCAACTTGTCGTAAATCTTCCAAAGGGCAC
>JAGAAU010000097.1 GCA_017615135.1 Bacteroidales bacterium
CACCCGTCCCAGCCATATACTTTGCAATTCCTTCGGCTTCGGCGGCAACGATTCCGCCCTGGTGATTTCGGCTCCGGATGCCGGGACTCACGATACCAAACCCGCGGAGGCAGATGTGAAGGTAGTTGTTCGTTCGGCCGCCTATCTGGCTGGCACCGATTTCGAGTGGAAGCATCTTCTTAACCCGATGCAGGCGCGAAGGCTGGGGACCCTTATGAAACGCACACTCGTGTCGTCCCTGGAAGCTTTGAATGGCCTGACCCCTGACGCGGTAATAACCGCCACAGGCCTCGGATGCATGGAGAACAGTGAAAAGTTCCTTGCGGCGATGCTGGACAGCGGCGAGACGATGATGAGCCCGACCGACTTCATGCAGAGCACCCACAACACGCCGGGATCCCTCATCTCCATACACCTGAAAGATCACGGTTATAACAGCACCTATTCGCAGGGAGCCGATTCCATGGCCTCTGCCCTTCTGGATGCCTGGCTGCAACTGAAGAGCGGAAAGATACGCACGGCGCTGGTGGGTTGCCACGATGAGCTGACCCCCGCCACTGCGGGATATCCCGTCCCTGACGGCTCTCTGGCCCTGGTGCTGGAAGCTGTCCCTGCTGCCGAACCCGCCGCAGGCCTCTGCGAAATCACCGGTATTTCCGGCATCGGCCCCGTGGATGCACGGTATTTGTATGAAACCATCCTCCGGAATAAAAAGATATGCTTAGACTTCTGATACTATCCATAATACAGGCCGTCTTTTTCAGCGGCGGCCAGGTGCTTTTGAAGATTGCGTCCGGGAGGATTACCCGGCTGCACTGGACCTGGGCATGGTGGAGCGACCTGCTTACCAACTGGTGGCTGCTGGCGTCCGGCCTCTGCATGGGCGTGGGCACCGTCATGTGGGTTTACATCCTTAAGCATTGGCCCTTCAGCCAGGCTTATCCCATGCTCAGCCTGAGCTATATTGTGAGCATGATTGCGGCGATGCTTATCTTCCACGAGCAGATTTCGCTCGTCCGCTGGGCAGGTGTGCTTCTTATTTTAACCGGTTGTGTGCTTGTTGCAAGATGATACTTTTTTTGCTGGTAGCAATTCTTGGTATGGAGATGCCCGATCTGGTCGGGCATGACGGGAGCATTGCGTCTGCCCCCATCGTCATTGCCGGCCCCGACCGGCAATCTCCCGACGACCTCGCCCTCATCCGCGAAGCGTGCAGCAGTATCAAGACGATGCAGTGCGATTTCGAGCAGGAAAAGATATCCTCTCTTCTGGCCGACAAGCCGGTGTCAAAGGGTAAGATGTGGTTCGACGGCAAAAACGTCCGTTGGGAATACAAAAGTCCGGAACCCTTCCTGTTTGTAATGGACGGCACCCTGGTTCTTTTGGAAGGAAAGGAGCGCAACATAAAGGAAATCAAGACCGACCGGCTCTTCTCGCGTATTGCGAAACTGGCCGACGGCAACAATATTATGCTGGGCCAGGGCCTGGACAGAATTCCAGATTTCGACGCGATACTGACCCGCGAAAAGGAAGTACTGATAGTAGAGTTGATACCAATAAGGCACGACTTGCAGCTGATGTTCAGGAAGGTGCGCCTGCATTTCGGAAGCGATTACAGGGTGCAGAAACTGGAGCTCCTGGAAAAGGGCAGCGACCGCACCGTCATCACCCTGAAGAACCAGAAGTATAATGCGGCGATTCCCGCAAAACTGTTTGAGATAGAATGAGGCTGGAAGGATCGCTATTCACCATTATAGAGATGCACGATCAGGTCGGGCACGACGGAGGCGTTGCTTCTGCCTCCGTCGTCATTGCCGGCCCCGACCGGCAATCTCCCGACGAAGCGGTGTACCGCATTCGCCTGAACCCGGAGCATACCATCTACAAAGCCCACTTCCCGGAGTTGCCCATTACTCCCGGAGTGATTCTGGTGCGCATCGGGGTGGAACTTCTCGGCAAGATGCTCGGTCGCAAGGTCCGGCTGGTCGGGGCGCCGAACATTAAGTTTACTTCGCCGGTGTATCCGGGGGAGGGGAAGGAGCTGGATTACATTATTGGTGTCAAGGACAGTGGAACGGCAACAATTGTCGTCAAGGACGACGAAACAATATACAGCAAACAGACATTGAGATATGAGTGAGAGAATCTGCGTAATAATTCCTACATACAACAACGCAGGAACGCTGAAACAAGTACTGGACGGAGTCCTCAAGTACAGTAACGACGTAATAGTAGTAAACGACGGCAGCACCGACGGAACCGCTGCCATTCTGAATAAATATGCAGGCAGCATCGACACCCTGATCCTCCCGAAAAACCGGGGTAAGGGTGCTGCCCTGAAGGCAGGCTTCGACCTGGCCGTCGGGCAAGGCTATACCTCCGCGGTAACAATCGATGCCGACGGCCAGCATCTCCCTTCCGACCTTCCCGCCTTCTTTGAAGCGGCAGAGAAGAATCCCGGAGCGATGATAGTTGGCACCCGGGAGGACCTCGCGGCGGAGAACAAATCCGGAGGCAGCACCTTCGCAAACCGCTTCTCCAATTTCTGGTTCACAATCCAGACCTTTGTGCGGTTGAAAGATACCCAGTGCGGCTACAGGCTCTATCCGCTGAAGAAGATAAGCTCGATAAAGTTCCTGACCTCGCGCTATGAGGCAGAGCTGGAGCTGCTGGTGTTCATGGCATGGCGCGGCGCCCGGTTCGTGCAGCTGCCGGTGACGGTGCTCTACCCCGAGGACCGCGTTTCGCACTTCCGTCCCTTCGCCGACTTCGCCCGCATCAGC
>JAGAAU010000098.1 GCA_017615135.1 Bacteroidales bacterium
AAATGATCAGCCGTATGCTTTCCTCCATGGGATAGCAGGTCTCTTCCTTTATACCTATATTAATATCTCCCACTTTGGCCGAGAAACTGCAGGGTGCATACATCATGGCGGCAAAGCCTCCGTCCGGGCTTCGGTACCAGAGGTTCTGGGTGAATTTCGGCCAGGCCTGGTGCAGGTTGCACAGGCAGCAGGGATAGCCGCAGAGTACTCCGAACAGCGATGCGGTGCCGTTATAGACTATATCGAAGTTGTGCGGGCCGCGGCATACATGTATCTGGTTTGCCTGCTGGAAGTACTGGTGCTCGCGGAAATCGTCGGAATTCTGGGCCGGGAGAGCGTTGAAAGCCACTCTCTCAAGATGCTCGGCCATTCCCACCATGCCCGTTACCTTCAGCATTTCCTCCATGGAGTACATGAGTTCCACCGCAGAACAGAGTTCGCTGCCCTGTACGGGGTTGTTGCCGTGAAGGGCTTCGTCTCCTCCGTACATGCCCACGGGCCAGCCGTTATGCAGCCGCATCTGCTTGTTGCAGCGTGCCATGGCGTCCAGAAAACGCTGTTCAGGCCGCACCTGCCAGTATATAACCGGTTCTTTCAAGCCTTGAGCCAGGTTAACGCAGTGAATGCTGCCCAGCTTTGCAAGGTCGTCCGATTCCAGAAACATTCCGGTAAAATCCCAGCCCTGCCTGTGCAGGATGTCACAGAGTTCCAGAAGATAGCTCTCTCCGGTCTTGTTGTAGAGCCAGAGGGCGGCAATCATATTGTCCGCAGCGCGGAATTCGGCCCAGCGTGTCCAGTTTCCAAGAGGTTTTTCCGGAAGGGTGCGCAGCTGATAGCGGAAATATTTGTCCATGAACTGTATCACCCGTTCGTCGCCGGTGGCGTTATGGTACTGCATGAGTATCTTCAGGACAACCATTCTGGGCCACCAGTCCAGGGAATTGCTGCGCTGTATGCCCGCTTCCCTGGGATAGTCTTTCCGGGGGCCGAACTGCCCGTCTTCGGTCTGGGATGCGAGCGTCCACTCCACCCAGCGCTGAGCCTTGGCCTTCAGGGCTGCATCGTCCAGTATATATGCCATCGGCAGAAGCCCGTCTATCCAGTAAGGGCCGCGCTCCCACTGGTCTCCGTCTCCTCCCAGCCAGCCGTTGCGCTCCCCGCAAACCTGCGGATAAATCTCGTCCAGAGACGCCGTAATGCCGTCGCGCTGCCTCTTCAGCATTTCCAGCAGCCATCCTTCCGCCTTTATGCTCCCGAGCGGGAGTTCTTCAAAAGCCCTGTTGAGCTTGCCGGTCCCGCAAAGAACGGGGCTGGCGGCAACTTCTCCTGCCAGCTGTTTAAGATTCAGATAAATTCTGGTGAAAAGGCTGTCGTCTCCCACGGCCAGGCGCTCAGGATGGAACTGGAAGGCCGCTATGGGCAGTACGTCGCTCTCGAATGCCTCTACAATGCCGTCCGGGCTAACCGCACTCACCTTGAACTGAGGTGCAATGTCTTTAACCGCCTGATGGTGGGAAGTGTTCACGAACAGACTGTCTGCCTGCAGAAGGGATTGCAGTCTGGTGCCTTTTACGAGTCTGATGGGGTGCCCTTCGGGGGAGCGGTGATCCAGGCTGGAAGGCAGCTGGGAAGGAATGTCCTGCCAGAGGGTTCCTCCAAAGTACACGTTGAGTACCTGCAAACCGCGGCAGGTGCCTATGATGGGCTTTCCCTGCTTCAGTGCTTCCTCGATTACGCGGAATTCAAAGCTGTCGCGCCGGTCGTTTACCGTGCCGAGATACACCGAAGGCTGCTCGCCGAAGTAGGACGGATTGATGTCCTCCCCGCCGGTAAGGAACACCAGGTCTACCGATGAAATTTCAGATGCAAGCAGTTTTGAATCAGGCGTGTCCGGGATTACTACCACCGAATTCCCGCCACGGTGAAGGGCTTTCAGATAATTCGGTTCGCCCTCAGCACTTCCAGAAGAGGGACATTTGTCCACTACTCCTACCTGCAACTGGGCCGATGCGGGAATAGCGGCCAATAGCGCCAGGGCAAGCAGGAGAATTCTCAATTTCGTCATACTATACCCTGATCAAGCATCGCGCCGGCTACTTTCATGAATCCGGCAATATTGGCTCCCTTTACGTAATCTACGCTTCCATCCGGCTGCAGGCCGTATTTCACGCATGATTCGTGTATGGAATTCATTATGAAATGCAGTTTTTCGTCCACTTCCTTGCCGCTCCAGTTGATGTGAGAGGCGTTCTGTGTCATTTCCAGACCCGATGTGGCCACTCCGCCTGCGTTTACCGCCTTTCCGGGAGCGAACAGAATGCCGTTTGCCTGGAAGAAGGCGATAGCCTCGGGCCGGCAGCCCATATTGGATACTTCGCAGCAGCACCAGCAGCCGTTTTCTTTCAGCTTGCGGGCGTCGGCTTCATCCAGCTCGTTCTGGAAGGCGCAGGGGAGAGCGATGTCGCAGGGGATATCCCAGGCCTTTCCGCCGGGGGTGAACTTGCACCTGTCGGGGAATTTGGTTGCCATGTCTTCCACTTTGTCGCGGTTGGACGCGCGCATAACCAGCATATAATCGGTCATTTCGGGTGTGATGCCGTCCGGAATCTCGCAAACCCCGTCCGGCCCCGATATGGCGATAACCTTCGCTCCCAGCTGACTGGCTTTCTCCGCCGCTCCCCAGGCCACGTTCCCGAAGCCTGAGATGGCAATGCGATGGTCCTTAACGTCCTTGCCTATTCGATGCAGCAGGTTCTGAGTAAAGTAAAGGGCGCCGTAGCCGGTAGCCTGAGGCCTCAGAATCGAGCCTCCCCAGTTGACTCCCTTGCCGGTAAGCACTCCAGTATTGTATTCCCGCGCGAGTTTCTTGTACATACCGTACATGTAGCCGATTTCCCGGCCGCCCACGCCGACATCTCCGGCAGGAATGTCCTGATCCGGCCCTATGCACTGCCAAAGCTCAGTCATGAACGCCTGACAGAAACGCATTATCTCTTCTTCGCTCTTACCCTTGGGATCGAAGTCCGCACCGCCCTTGGCACCGCCCATCGGAAGGGTAGTGAGAGCATTTTTGAAAGTCTGCTCGAATCCGAGGAATTTCAGCATGGAGAGAGATGTAGACCTGTGGAAGCGCAGACCACCCTTATAGGGGCCGATTGCGCTGTTGAACTGAACCCTCCATCCGGTGTTCGTACGTACCGTCCCAGAATCGTCTACCCAGGTAACGCGGAAACTGAACACCCTGTCCGGCTCCACCATCCGTTCCACTATCTTTGCCTTCTCGAATTCCGGGTGCCGGTTGTAAATATCTTCAACCGATTCAAGCACCTCTTGCACCGCCTGGAGGTATTCCACCTCTCCGGGGTACTTAGCGCGCAGCCGCGCCATTATTTCCGTCGTCTTCATTATTGGTTTTAGTTGTTATTTATATTCATCCCATGATTTGATTTTAAGTTCAGAAGCTGGCAGGGAACAGAAGGCCGTGATGAAGGCAGTGGCCAGCCGTGCGTTGGTAATCAGCGGAACATTGAAGTCTACGGCAGCCCGGCGAACCTTGTAACCGTTGGTCAGCTCGTTGCGTGTAAAGTTCTTTGGTATGTTCACCACCAGATCTACCCGGTGCGTCCTGATGAGCTCCAGAGCCGGAGCGGCTTCGGTGGCGGATTCTGCGGAACTCTCTTCGTCCGGCCAGAGGGCCAGCTTGGCAGGTATGCCGTCTGCCTGGAGGTATGCGCAACTGCCGCGTGTGCCCCATATTTCATAGCCGCTCTGATGCAGCAGCCGGCAGGCATCCAGCAGGTCGGCTTTCTGGAGGGCGTCTCCGGAAGATATCAGCACGGCCTTCTTGGGAATCTGCATACCCACGGACAGCAGGGCCTTGAGCAGCGCTTCGTCGAAGTTGTCGCCTATACAGCCTACCTCGCCGGTAGAGGTCATGTCCACTCCGGAAACCGGATCGGCCTGGTTTAGACGGGCGAACGAGAACTGCGACGCTTTCACGCCAACGTATTCCAGCTCGAAGGCGTCTTTTGTGCAGGGGGCCGGCTTCATGCCCAGCATGGCTCTGGTTGCAAGGTCTATAAGGTTCTCTTTCAGTATCTTGGATACGAAGGGGAAACTTCTGGAAGCCCTCAGGTTGCACTCAATCACCTTGATATAAGACTGAGTTACCAGGAACTGGATGTTGAACGGTCCGGTTATGTGCAGTTCGGAGGCAATGGCCGCGGCAATCTTGCGGATGCGTGCGGCGGTTACACCATAAATCTTCTGGGGAGGGAACTGTATGGTGGCGTCTCCGGAATGTACCCCGGCAAACTCCACGTGCTCGGAAATTGCGTATGCCAGCAACTTGCCGGAATCGGCCACGGCATCGAATTCAACCTCCTTGCAGCGCTTCATGAAAGAAGAAATCACCACCGGGTGCTCTTCGGAGACTTCAACTGCCAGCTCTAGGAATTTTTCGAGGTCCTCTTTGCCGTAGCAGACGTTCATTGCCGCTCCGGAGAGTACGTAGGAAGGCCGCACGAGTACCGGGAATCCAACCTCGTCTACAAAGCGATAAACATCGTCCATGGTGGTAAGTTCACTCCAGCGCGGCTGGTCTATTCCGAGTTTATCCACCACCTGGGAGAATTTGTTCCGGTCTTCCGCACGGTCTATATCCACCGCGGAGGTGCCGAGTATATTCACCCCCTCCTGCATCAGCGGCAGGGCGAGGTTGTTCGGAATCTGGCCTCCCATGCTAACTATCACTCCCTGAGGCTTTTGGAAGGCACATATTTCCAACACGCTTTCCAGACTCAACTCATCGAAGTAGAGCCGGTCGCAGATATCGTAATCGGTAGATACTGTCTCTGGATTATAATTGATCATCACCGTGCCGTATCCATTGGCTTTCAGGGTGTTAACCGCGCTGACGGAGCACCAGTCAAACTCTACGCTACTGCCTATGCGGTAAGCTCCGGAGCCCAGAACGGCCACTACCTTATCGGCAGAGTTACCTTCCTGAATATCGCTGGAGGGCGCCCCGTAGCTGAGGTAGAGGTAATTGGTTTTGGCAGGATCGGCAGAGGCATGGGTGCGTATCTTCTTAACGGCGGGATGCAGCCCGAGCGAGTGCCTCAAGGCGCGCACTTTAGCTTCCGAGGTGCCGAATACCCTCGCAATCTGTATATCGGAAAATCCCTGGCGTTTAGCCTTTTGGAGCAGGTCTGAGGGCAATCT
>JAGAAU010000099.1 GCA_017615135.1 Bacteroidales bacterium
CTAACGAGCTGCGCTACCGCTACGATTCCCAGACCGGAGGAGAAGCCGTGTTCAGCGAGGTTTACTATCCGGACGGATGGACTCTCACTCTGGAAAACGGAGAAGAACTGGCAATAACCCTCGAAGAGGAAGTGCTTCGCGGAGCCTCTCTGCCAGCGGGAGAGCACGAACTCACAATGCATTTCCTGCCCCGTTCATACTATGTGGGAGAGCGGGTGTCCCTGGCAAGTTCCATTCTGTTGATACTCCTGGTTCTGCTGTCTGTCGCCGGTTCCATATTTTACGCGAAAAAGGATGGAAGTCAGAGCTAAAAAAGCGCTTGGGCAGCATTTTCTGACCGATGAGAGGGTTGCCCGCTCGATAGTGGACGCCCTGGAAGCAGGAGATGTACGGGACACTCTGGAAGTGGGCCCGGGCACCGGCGTACTGACCAAATATCTGCTGGACCGCCAGGACCTGGACCTGAAGATGGTGGAACTGGACGGAGAGTCCGTAGTTTACCTTATGAACCGTTTCAACTCAATTCAGGGTAAACTCCTGCAGGCAGATTTCCTGAAGCTGGACCTGGGACGCGTATTCAACGGCCAGTATCGCATAATCGGCAATTTCCCATACAATATCTCTTCCCAGATTTTCTTCCGTATCCTGGACGAGAAGGACAGAGTTCCGGAGGTCGTCTGCATGGTTCAGAAAGAAGTTGCGGAGAGAATAGCGGAGAAACCTGGGTCCAAGACTTATGGAATACTGTCCGTGCTGCTGCAGGCCTGGTACGATATAGAGTTCCTGTTCCAGGTGGGGCCCGGAGCGTTCAATCCGCCCCCCAAGGTCCATTCAGCGGTAATCCGGCTTAAAAGAAACTCCCGAACCAGCCTCGGCTGCGACGAAAAGCGCTTCAAACAGGTGGTGAAAGCCGCCTTCAACCAGAGGCGAAAAACTTTGCGCAACGCCCTGAAACCCCTGCTGCCCGACGGATTCGATTCAAGCGATGCGGTTTTCGACCTTCGCGCCGAAAGGCTCGGAGTGGAGGACTTCGTACGGCTCACAAACTCCATTGACGCCTTCTGCAAATGAAACGTGTGCTGATAATATCCTACTATTGGCCACCTTCAGGAGGGTCTGGAGTGCAGCGTTGGGTAAAATTCTCCAAATATCTGCCCACAGAGGGCTGGCAGCCGGTAATCTACACTCCGCTGAATCCGGAAATGCCAGCACGCGATGAAAGCCTGCTCGCAGAAATTCCGCCCGAAGCCGAGATTCTGAAAACCCGCATCCGGGAACCATATAACCTATACAAACGCATATCCGGCAGGGGAAAAACGTCCATCAAAGAGGTAAATCTCATAAATGCGGACAAAAAAAGCTGGACAAAGCGCCTGTCTCTGTGGATTAGAGGCAATTTCTTCGTGCCCGACCCCCACGCAGGCTGGATACGCCCCTCCGTCCGGGTTCTTTGCAAATATCTGAAGGACAATCCGGTAGATGCTGTTGTCAGCACCGGACCGCCTCATTCGATGCACCTCATAGCCCGCAATCTGATGCGGGAGCTTCGCAAGCAGGGCCTCTCCTGTCCGAAGTGGATAGCCGACTTCCGCGATCCCTGGACCAGGATGTTCTATTTCAAGCATCTGGAACTGGGCAACCGCGCGTTAAAAAAGCACTATGAGATGGAAAAAAGCGTGCTGGACGAGGCCGATATCGTTATCAGCGTTTCACCTCCGGTGCGGGACGAGTTTGCCGCAATGACCGATACCCCGGTGGAGCTGATTACCAACGGTTACGACGAGACCGATTTCCCGGAAGGAACCGTTAAGGTGCGTCCAGACTGTTTTGCAATAGTTCATACCGGGCTCTTTGCCGCCGACGGGAACCCCCTGAAACTCTGGAAGGTGCTGGCCGAGCTGAGCCACGAATATCCGGAATTCGCCACCTCCCTGCGAATTTTCACGGCAGGAAAGACCGATGCTGAAATTATTGCAGCCATAACCGCAGCGGGGCTTAAACGCAATCTCGAAGACTGCGGCTATCAGGCACACAACAAGGTGGTGGAAATGCAGCGCAGCGCGGCCCTCCTGATTCTGCCGCTAAGACAGGAACCAGAATACGCGAAAGTTCTCCCAGGCAAAATCTTCGAATATCTGGCTGCCCGCCGGCCGGTACTTGGCATAGGTCAGGAAGACGGAGCCGCCGCCACCCTTCTGGCATCCTGCGGCGCCGGAGCGATGTACGAATGGAACGAGGAGGCACGGGTAAAGGACTTCGTTCTCACCGAATGGAAACGCTGGAGAGCTGGAAAGCGGGAGCCGCTGCCGGAAGATGTTTCGCGTTTCTCAAGACAAAAGCTCACCGCACAACTGATTGAATTGCTGGAAAAATAGCGTCTAAACGGGAGATTTTTCTTACTTTTGCACGCTTATGGAAAAATGTCTTATAGTGGCCGTTGCCGACAACCTGGCCATAGGAGTAAAGGGAGGACTTCCCTGGCATCTGCCCGAAGATCTTAAATACTTCAAGGCGGTTACCTCCGGTTATCCGGTGATAATGGGCCGCACCACCTGGTTTTCACTGCCGTTCCGGCCCCTCAAAGGCAGGAAGAACATCGTGCTGAACCTCGGCGGAGACCCGATTGACGAAGCCTGCTGCGTGTATTCCTTCGACGAAGCTTTCAGCGCTGCCGAAGGAGCGGAAAAATGTTTCATCATGGGAGGAGCCTCGGTTTACAGGGCAGCCCTTCCGATGATGGATACTCTGTATATCACCCGTGTTCATACCACAATTGAGGATGCGGATGCGTTCTTTCCGGAACTTTCCCCTGAAGTATGGCGGCTGGACTCCAGGTCCGATACCCTTACGGATGAAAAGACCGGCTGGAAGTTCGAATTCGAAGTCTATAAAAAGAAGAACTGATGGCTGACAGGGAACGCTTCGGGAAACTGGCTATAATAATGGCGCTTGCCGGGTCTGCCATAGGCCTCGGCAATATCTGGCGTTTCCCCTACATAGTTGGAGAATACGGCGGAGCTGCGTTCATCATAGTTTACCTGCTGTGCTCGCTCTTTATTTCCCTGCCGATTTTCATCTCTGAATCCATTATAGGCCGCAGGGCCGGACAGAGTACCTATTGTGCGCTGCACAGCCTCTCAAGGGGCACAAAATGGAAATGGCTCGGACTGGTTGCCGTAGCCGGCGCTTTCATCATATCCTCGTTCTACAGCGTGGTAGGCGGCTGGTCGGCAGATTTCATGCTGCGGGCCGGCATCAACGGATTCAGTTCATCGAACCCGGAATCGGTGTCAACCATTTTCACCGCCATGTCCACCTCTGTCTGGGAACCTCTGCTGGCGCACACCGCATTTCTGGGAATATCTATTCTAATCGTAGTTCTGGGAATCAAGAACGGAATTGAACGCTTCAGTAAAATATCCATTCCGCTGCTTTTCGTACTGATAGTGGTCATGATGGTTGTTTCCCTGCTTCTCCCGGGGGCTCAGGATGGCGTAGAATACCTGCTGAAACCAGATTTTTCCAAACTTTCGGCCAAGGGTATTTCCTGCGCACTTGGGCAGTCGTTTTTCTCAATTTCCCATGGAGTGGGTGCGGTACTCACGTACTCGTCGTACATGAAAAAGTCCCAGAGCATACTCTCTACGAGTGTCTGGACCCTGATTTTCGACGCGCTCTTCGCCATTATCGCCAGCTTCGTGGTTATGCCCGCCGTATTCTCCGCAGGGCTGAAACCCGGCGCCGGCCCCGCTCTGGTGTTCGAATCCATCCCGTTCATCTTCGCCAAAATGGGCACTGTTGCCCCCTTTACGGCCCGCATTGTCTCCACAACCTTCTTCTTCACTATAGTTGTGGCAGCCCTTACCTCAGAAATCTCTATGCTGGAGGTTTGTGTATCCCAGCTGGTGGAAAGGATGCGCTATTCGCGCAAGAAGGCTTCCATTCTGGTATTTGTAGCGGCTTGGATTGTCGGGGCGCTCTGTTCCCTGTCTTTCGGTCCCCTGTCCGGAGTGTCCATATTCGGCAACAGCATCTTCGGGCTCTGCGACCGCCTTTCCTCCAACTACTTCATGACTCTGTGTTCGCTAGGGTTCGCAGTCTTTGTGGGATGGAAGATGGATCGCGTACAGGTTAAAGAAGAATTCACCAACAACGGCACCCTGAAGCCCTCCTCCGCCATTTTCAATGTGTTTTACTTTCTGATCAAGTATATCATACCTCCGGTCATACTGCTGATTTTCTTCACCAATCTGATGTAAAAAGTTAAAAAATGGCAGGAAAGAAGGAAAAGGTCAAGGAAGATACCCCGATGCTCCGGCAATACTTCGCCATCAAGGCGCAGCATCCGGAAGCGTTGTTACTTTACAGGGTAGGCGATTTCTACGAGACCTACAGCGACGACGCCATTCTGGCCAGCAAGGTGCTCGGACTGGTGCTCACCAAGCGGAGCAACGGCGAGAAGGGTACAACCCCGATGGCCGGATTTCCCCACCATGCAGTAGAACCGTACCTGCAGAAACTGGTGCGTGCCGGCTATAAGGTTGCCATCTGCGACCAGCTGGAAGACCCCGCCCTGGCGAAGAACAAGCTGGTAAAGCGCGGAATCACTGAAATCCTCACTCCCGGAGTGGCATTCGGAGAGGGGATGCTGGAGCAGAAGGAGCATAATTTCCTCTGCGGCCTGTGCTTCGAGGGAAAACTCTGCGGAGCCGCTTTTCTGGATGTCTCTACCGGCACTTTCCAGATTGCGGAAGGCAGCCTGGAATATATCTCCACCCTCGTTTCCTCCTTCTCTCCGAAGGAACTGGTGGTGCAGCGCGACTGTCTCGAAGCCGCCCGCGAGCGCTTCCGGGAATATTACATAAGCCCTCTGGACGAGTGGGCCTTTGTAGACGAAGCCGCCTTTGAAAAACTACGCAAACAACTGGGCGTTAAATCCTTACGCGGGTTTGCCGTGGAGAGGTACCCGCTTGGAATCCGTTCCGCCGGCGCCCTGGTCTTCTACCTTGAACAAACCCAGCACGTAGGCCTTAAGAACATCTGCTCAATTTCCCGCATAGACGAGGGAAAATTCCTGTGGATGGACAAATTTACCGTGCGCAATCTGGAGATTTTCGCCCCTGCATCGGGAACCGACGGAGTCTGCCTCGTGGAGGTTATAGACCGCTGCTCGTCGCCCATGGGTGCGCGCCTCCTCCGCCAGTGGCTCGCCCTGCCGTCTCTGGACCTCAAGGAACTGGAAGACCGCTACGATACTATCGATTATTTCCTTCGGAACGATGCTGTTCTGACCGATATCCGGGATGCCATATCCGACTGCGGCGACCTCGAACGCATTATCGCGCGTGCTGCCAATGGAAAGATACTTCCAAGGGAACTCAAGCAGTTGCAGCGCGGACTCGGGCATATGGAACCCATACGGGAAATCTGCGCCTCCAGCGGAGTTGCTGCGATGGAACCGCTGGCCTCCAATATGAAAGACTGCTCGGCCCTGAAAGACCTCATTCAGCATACCCTTGGCGAGAATCCCGCCGCCATGCTCGGGAAAGGCGACGTTATCGCTCCAGGCGTAGACGCATCTCTTGACGAACTCAGAAGCATTTCCCGCGGCGGCAAGGAATATCTCCTGCAGA
>JAGAAU010000100.1 GCA_017615135.1 Bacteroidales bacterium
ACGTCAACCCGGCAGCCGAAGTAATGCGCGTAAGCGGTTTCAGGCCGGCGGAGGTGGAAGACGCTCCCGTCAGGCAGCAGCTTCCGTATGACATAGGGGCCTTTTCTCAGCACCCCGGTACCGGTGTATACTGCTATCCCAATGATTCTCCGGATGCAACCATAGGCACTCCAAGGACCTCGCTGGTGCTGGAATGTGAGATAAAGGGAGAAACCTGCCGCTTCCCCGTGGAGCTTGAATCCATCGCACGCAATACCACGGTTCATGTGGACATCACAGTGAGCGGGCCGGGGACATACGAAAGTAAAGTTTACTGAAAGATGCCTATATAACGTCCGCAAAACGCTCGGGGCGCTTGAGGAGTATCTTTAGCCCCAGCATCGCGGGCTTGTTCCACATATAGACAGGGCGGAAGAGTGTCTGTATCAGGCGTGCTCGCCTTATCCACCGGTCCCAGTCGCGGACCGGGAGGCCCGCAACCCGCCTGACGAGCGCCTGCCGTTTGTTCAGATGCCTTCCCCAGCCTCTCGAGGCAAGGTCTGCATCCAGCATTTTCTGCTCTGTCTCCGGAACGTCTGCACAGCCGAAATGGAAAAGATACAGGTCCCGAACTATGTGATAGTTGCCTTTCTTTGTACGGTGAAAGCCGCTGCCCCATGGAACAGGCCTGCACAGGACGGTGGTTTTGGTATAACGGGTAGAGAGATAGACGTATGAACGCTGTGCGAGCAGACCGGCTGAACGGTCAAGGGCAGGCTCGCAGTTAAGGTTCTGGACCACATCACAGCCGAGACCGGAGAAAGAAACACGTCCCCTGGCATCCAGGCCGGACAGGAATTCGGGCAGGCTAATTCCGAGAGCAGGGTCAACTATCAGGAATTCATCCACATCTGTGCCCAGGACCATGTCATAGCGTGTGAATAGCTCAGCGGCCCTCGCTGAGATGAATGCGATGCGCCCCTTGTCAGCCTCACGCACGTTTCCGGCCACCCTCGGCACCAGTTCCGTGTTGCACCCCTGAGTAAAATCCGGAACAGGCTGGTCAGTGCCATCGAAATAGATAAAGAGATTCTCCCTGCCGAGCAGATCGCCGTAATACCTTACCCAGCGGGACAGAAAAAATTCCCCGTTCCTGACCATGGTGACCGCAGCTATGCGTCTCTGAGTTTTCATATCTTCCGCAAGTTAAAACTATTGTCTGTCAATTCCAAATTCCGACTATTATTATTATCTTTGCAGGATATGAATTTTACGGGGTTTTTGGTTAGACGTCGCAATTTACTGCTGGCCTTGATGACGGCGCTGGCAGTGCTTTGCGCCTTTATGATACCCCGGCTCAACATCATCATGGAGATTACCTACTTCCTCCCTGATGACTCCCCCATGAAGATAGGACTGGACAAGATGGAACAGGACTTCCCGGGGATGAGCGGACAGTTCAGCATGCTCAGCGTTATGCTGGAAGACGTGGAAGACAAAGATGCCGAGGAAAAAGTCCTTACCGAGCTCACCGGAGGCCTTATCTGCATGTCTGTCAAGGACAACGCACCATATACCCAATACCAGTTCCTGCTCACCAAAGACTGTGATTACAATGCACGGCGGGAAGACATTAGACGCCACTATGATGACAACGTGGTGGTGGAAGTGGACCTGGACAAGAATATTCCGGCCAACATAATGCCCATGATCGTGTCCGGCACGGTGCTGGTCTTCGTAATCCTGTTCATAATGTGTTCCTCCCTCATGGAGGTGGTGCTGTTCCTGCTGACCACTATGATTGCCGTTGCCATCAACATGGGCAGCAACATTCTGCTGGGCAGCGTGTCATACATGACCAACACCATGGTGGCGGTGCTTCAGATGATATTGTCGATGGACTATTCCATCATCATCATGAACCGCTACCGTCAGGAAAAAGCGAGGAACCCGGGAGATAATCCTAAGGCAATGGCGCTTGCGCTCAAAAGCGCCGCGCCTTCCGTGGTGAGCAGCGCAACAACGACCATAGCCAGTCTCCTGATGCTCATGTTCATGCATCTCAAGATAGGTATGGACATGGGGGTGGTGCTCTCCAAGGGCGTGCTGTGCAGCATGGTTTGCAACTTCACCGTACTGCCCGCCCTCATCCTGTTCTTTGACAAGGCTATCCAGAAATCTGAGAAGAAGATTCCGCAGCTGCCATCAAAGTCGCTGGCGCTCTTCGAAATACGCTACAGGGCTGTGCTGACGGTGCTGTTCGTCGGAATCTTCATTTCGGCATTCATACTCCAGAAACGCACGGAAGTATCATTCTCGGCTATCTGGGAAACGGAAATAGCAAAGTATTTCCCGCCGCAGAATCCCATGATCCTGATGTATGAAACTGCCGAGGAAGACGTGATTCCAGGCATCCTTGACACTTTGCAGCGCGACCCCATGGTAGTTTCGTGCCTGAGCTACCCCGGCCTGATGAACAAGGGTTATACTGTGAGGGAGATGGTCGAGCAGGGTTCACAGCTGTCGCCGCTGATAACCGGGGACATAGTCAAGGCGGTGTATTACGCATACTCCCATCCCGAGCGCAACGAGCGCATGAGCCTTAACGAGATACAGGACCTTGCCGAGGAACTGTCCGCGCAGGGCCTGGTGCCTGCCGAATTCAACGTCAAGTCGATGATGGCAAAGCTCCAGCCAGTGGCGCCTAAGAAGCCGGTGACGAGCAAGCAGCCGGTAATACCGGCAATCGTCCCCGCCGTGGATACGGTGAAAGCCCATACTGCCGACAGCGCCATGGTTTCCGCGGTTCCTGCCGACAGTACATCAGCAGGCATTCAAGCGGCCGACTCCGTTTTCGTTGCAAAGGCAGACAGCATCCCCCAGGCCGCGCCTCAGGCTACCGAGCCTCAGTCCGAAGGCGCAGTGGCAATTCCAGCTTCGTTCACTTACGAAGAGGTTACCCTGCAGCTTTCCGCCAAGAAGATGGCCGAGTTCCTGGGCATCGAGCGCTCGTACATCAACACCATCTACCGCATGGCGGGACGTACGCGCAAGCCTGCAACCATGTCGCCCCACGAAGTCGCCAGCTTTGTCAACAACAAGCTGCTGAACGACAAACGTTATTCGGGTATGGTGACCCGCGAGCAGAAGGAACTGTTCAAGACCGTGTACCACAGGATGGATTCAGCCTTCGTGGCCGGACCGGCACCTTCTCCCGTACTTACCGCACAGCTGGAAGAGACCCCCGCCGCAGCAGATTCCCTGCTGGTTGCGGCCGGCGACAGCCTCGCGATCCAGTTGCCTGACGGAGACCTGCTGGCACAGAACGAGACGCCGGCGGAAGCCCTGACGCCCGTGGCCACCGTGCCCAAGGAGGAGGAAGAAGAAGATGATGATGAGCCTGTGGTCGTCACACCGCTGGAGAGGCTGGCGGAGATGGCTTTCTCCGGACGCAAATACGACTCACGCACCGTCCGAAGGGCTCTTGCAGCTACAGGCATCC
>JAGAAU010000101.1 GCA_017615135.1 Bacteroidales bacterium
GATAAGCGAATTTTTATTATTTTTGCGGTATTAAGCAGAAAAATGTTTATCAATCTTTTTATACAATGAAAAAAGTATTCATGTCTTTCGCGGCACTTGTCGCCGCATTCGCAGCAGTATCTTGCGTTGATGAAGATTACGGCGGAAACGTTAATACCGACACCGCAGTTGAGGTCAAGGTGGAAGAGGAGCCTGTAGAGACTACCGGTAACGACATTATCGGTGTCGAAGCTACAGAGTCCGTTGTTATTGCAGACGAAGACGGCAATACCGTTGAAATCCCAGCCGTTGTTTCTGAAGAGACTCCCGAGGCAACCGCAACGTCTGAGCCTGTTACCATTTCCACTTTTGTTCCCGGTGAGGAAATCATCCTCAAGGGTTCCGACATCAAGGTGAAGGTTCCTATCTCCAAGGATTTCCCTAAGGACGATGTGTTCTCCGCCCTTACCAATCCCCACTTCATCATCAAGGTGAGCAATCCTCTCGGTGTTGCATTCCACTATGCTTCCACCGTCCACAACCCCAAGTGGCCCGACGGAACCAAAGACATTACCATCGATGCCGACATCCCTGCCATTAAGGGCGATGTGTTCGTATATGTTTCCGAGAGCGGCGCAGTTGCTCCCAAGGCTGATGCCAAGAGGATCGACGCCAGCAAGGTGAACAATTTCCCTCAGGTTTTTGCCGGAAGCCCCGACGAATTGGATATCAAGGATGCCAAGGTTGAGGCTATCAGCACCGAGACCTCTTCAATCCAGAAGGCAGCTGCCGAGACTGTAGAGTTCGAGTTCTCTGCAAAATCCATCTTCCCTCTCGAGGTTAAGGGCAACGCTCCCTTCACTATCCGCAAGTCTTTCGACATCTCCGGTGTGGATCTCAGCAGCGATGAGTACAAGGATATGAAGAAGGTGGCCGCAAATGTTACCCTGAAGCATAACATTCCTTTCACCATGGAGCTCGCACTGGTAGAACCCGATCCCAGTGTAGTAACTGTTGTATGCCCTGTCATCAAGGCCGCTCCTTTCAAGAACGCCAATTCCAACGAGACTGAATTCATAGAGCAGACCGGCGACGTTTCCGCTTCCAGCCCTAAGGGCCCCGCGGCAATCGGCAATAAGATTGTGGTTGACATCACTGCCAAACTTCAGGGCAAATCACAGTTCCAGATTTCCGACGATGTTAAGGTCAGCGTCAAGGTGAACAGCTACAAACTCACTGTAACTCTTTAACAGACATGTCTGTGAAACTTTCTAAAATGATGACAGCAGCGGCTATTTCGCTGCTGTTTTCGCTGAATTCCGGAGCCCAGCAGCTCGGCGGCGCCTACTTCCTGGATGATTTCGTATACTCTTACGAAATGAATCCGGCCATGCACGATGCCAAGACCACCAGGGTGTTCGTGGGCTTCCTGCTGAACGACATTACCATCGGTGCGCATACCAATGTGGGTTTGAGTACTTTCCTGTACCCCAAGCCCATGGACAGCAATCCGGATCAGAAGGAACTGGTCCTTTTCATGAACGAAAAGGTCAGCTACGACGAGTTCGTCGGCAAACTTCCCGCTAACGATATCCGTGTCAATCCCAATATCAATCTGAATCTCCTTTCATTTGGTTTCAAGGCCGGAAAGAATGGTTTCTTCTCCTTTGATTCGAGGTTGAAGAGCCGTACCAAGGTGACTGTTTCTACCGATATCCTGAAGGAGGTGAAGAGTGGTCTGGAGTTCAAGGAAGGTTCTGAAATCAATATGAAGAACCTTGACATGTATACCAGGGAGTATATAGAATTGGCTGCAGATTATTCCCATAAGGTCGGGAACGTCCGTCTGGGTATCGCTGCAAAGTTCCTTATGGGGCTTGCCGCAGCAGACGCTTCGCTCAAGAACATCGGTGTAAAGATAGGGGACGACCAGTATTTTGCAACTGGTGACATAAACGCTGCTGTTTCTACCACCATGCTTGGGTTCCCTGCAGGTCCTACCTATGACTTCAACAATATCGGCTTCGGTAAAGTCGGTTTCTCCGGCTTTGGCGGCGCAGTGGATCTGGGCGTCCATTATGAGGCTCCCTTCGGACTTATCTTAAGTGCGTCTGTGCTGGACCTCGGTGTGATGTCCTGGAAGAATACCATCAGCGGAGAGGCTTCATTCAACAACACCCTGATTGAAGAGGTTAAGGATGCAGATGCCAACTATTACGCCAACACCCTGCTCCATCTGGACCGTAGCAAGGAAGGCGTAGCCAATATGGAAATGCTTCCTATGACCATCAATGCCGGCATACGCTACAAGATGCCTTTCTATAAAGGACTTTCCATAGGTGTACATGGATCTTACGTTACCAAGTTGAACGCTTTCGACGCCCGCGTAGGTCTTACCCTCAGCCCCTGCCGTTGGTTCAGCATCAGCGGTAACTACGGTATCACCGATTACGGCGCAGCTTTCGGTGCTGCCATGAACCTGCGTCCCGGCCCCTTCACTTTCTTCGTTGGTATGGACGGGTTCATCTCCAAGTTCACCCCTCAGGGTATCCCCGTGAATGCGCTTAACACAGTTGCCAAGGTGGGTATCCTGGTAAGCGTTAAGACTCCTAATGAAAAAAAGAATAAGAAGTAATTATGGAAGGAAAGCTTAATATTATCGAGACCATCAAAGAAGGTGTCGTTATAGGAACAAAGAACATTCTTTCACTGCTGATTGTCGCAGTTCTTTACTATCTCACATGCTGGGTTCCTTATCTTAATATAGGTACCACGGTGGGCTTGTACAAGTTCATTATCAAACTCAGCCGTGGAGAGGTTGCAGATCCCCTTATCCTCTTCGAGAAGGAGAATTTCGACAACCTGGGAAACCTGATTCTGTTTTTTGGCATTTACAGCATGGGCCTGATCGTTGCCTTCTTCATGATGATCATTCCCTTCTTTGTAATGAGCATTGCCTGGAGTTTTGCGATTTATTTCCTGATTGACAGGAAAATGAAGCCGATTGAGGCCCTCGAGCTCAGTTTCAAGGTTACCGATGGAGAAAAATGGCATATTCTGGCCGTCCTCGTGCTGCTTTGCATCGCAATGACAATTGTGTCCACCGTTCTTGGAATTATTCCCGTCGTGGGTGGAGCTCTTGCTGGAATCGCTTCCTTATTCTTCTTTGCAATTGTTTTAGCCGTGGTTTCCGTGCTTTTCAAGCACTTCGATTCCAAGGCCGTGTAATTTCCCTGACCGGGGTTGCAAATTCAGATTAATTTCATAACTTTGCAACCCCAATGGTGATTTGGCCGAGTGGTTAGGCACAGGTCTGCAAAACCTGCTACGGCAGTTCGATTCTGCCAGTCACCTCCAAACTTACAGGACCGGCCTTAAAAGAGCCGGTCTTTTTTTTAAGAAATGCCGAAAAAAGCGGAAACAGCTGTAATTGCCGGTGCCGGTCCCGCGGGCCTTACTGCGGCGCTGGAACTGTTGCGCCATACCGATATCCGGCCCATAGTGCTTGAAGCCGATTCCGTGGTGGGTGGCATATCCCGCACTGTGGAATACAACGGGAACCGCATGGACATAGGCGGACACCGCTTTTTTTCAAAAAGCCAGGAGGTTCTGGACCGCTGGATGGAGTTGATGCCCCTTCAGGGCGCTCCTGCCCAAGATGAAAAACTGCTGGGAGAAAATTTCGGACAGTTTGCCCCGGGCGGCCCGGATCCTGACAGTGAAGACCGGGTGATGCTCAGGCGCCGCAGGGTAAGCCGCATCTATTTCCTTCGGAAATTCTTCGATTATCCCATCTCCATGAAGCGCTCTACCTTCGCCAATATGGGCTTCAGGAGAGTTTTAAAGGCTGGATGCGGCTATCTCTGGTCTTGCGTGCATAAACTTCCGGAAGACAGTCTTGAGAATTTCTACATCAACCGTTTCGGCCGCCCTCTTTATGAAATGTTCTTCGAAGCATATACAGAGAAGGTCTGGGGAGTGCATCCTTCCAGCCTGGGTGCAGACTGGGGCAGCCAGAGGGTTAAAGGTCTGTCTGTGCGCGCGGTGCTTAAGGATATGCTGGCTAAGGCTTCCGGCAGAAAGAACGGTTCGTCCCGGGTGGAGACCTCTCTGATTGAGGAATTTATCTATCCGAAATTCGGTCCCGGGCAGCTCTGGCAGACCGTTGCCGATGAAATCCGCGCCGCCGGGGGAGAGGTCAGGCTCGACAGCGAGGTGATTGGTGTGCACTGCTCCGGCGGTAAGGTAACGGAGGTTGAGGTTCGGGCGAAAGACGGCGGAATCTGCACCGTCGGATGCGACTGGTTCCTTTCTACAATGCCCCTGAAGGACCTTGTACCCCGGATGAAGGGCGTAGAACTGCCTCCGAAGGTGCTCGAAACGGCCACAGCCCTGCCATACAGGGATTTCATTACCGTTGGCCTTTGTGTGGATAAACTTAAAATCAGGAACGAAACCGCACTTAAGACATGGGAGGGCCGCATTCCGGATACCTGGATTTACATTCAGGACAGGGATGTGAAGCTCGGGCGCCTGCAGGTCTTCAACAACTGGTCTCCTTATCTTGTTAAGGATTACCGGAACAGTGTGTGGCTCGGGCTGGAGTATTTCTGCACCGAGGGCGATGAGATGTGGACGATGAGCGATGCTGAATTCATCGCAATGGCCGAGGCCGAACTTGTAAAGACCGGGATAATAGAGGAGGGGAGCGTGAAGGATGCATGCCGGGTTAAGATACGCAAAGCCTATCCCGCATACTTCGGCAGCTATTACGAGCTTGACTGCGTGAAGGATTTCCTGAACGGAATTCCCAATCTTTTCTGTCTCGGACGCAACGGCCAGCATCGCTACAACAATATGGATCATTCAATGCTTACGGCTATAGAATGCGTCCGGGCCATAGCTTCCGGGCATCCGGAAAACAAGACAGCAGTGTGGAATGTAAATACTGAGGAAGAGTATCATGAAGAAAAACACAATAATTAAAACCTGCCTGTACCTGTGTGCGGTGCTGTGTCTGGTATTTGCTCCGGTTTTGGGGCTCAGGGCCCAGGCCCCCGACAATGCCATCAGCTGGAAGGCCGAACTGCGCCCGCTGGAAGATTCTTCCCTGTATGAACTGGTGCTCAGCGGCCGCGTCGTCACAGGCTGGCATACCTATTCCTGCACTTCGCCGGTGAGTCCGTTAGAGCTTACTCTGACCGCTCTGGAGGGATGCTCGGCCGAAGGGGAGCTGTACGACATTACCGTTCCGGCGGAAGAAGACGGTCTGCCGGTGTTCTACGGGAAATTCAGCGTGGGGCAGAAAATCAGGGTAGAAAAGGAAAAAGCCCTTGTTGCAGGGCATATCACATGGATGGCCTGCGATGAATTTTACTGCACTTCAGTTACCGATACCGAATTCTCGGTAACAGCCGGGGGAGCCGGTGCCGGCCGGAAGGCGGCAGCCGAATCGGACCGTCAGTCCTCTTCCTTGTGGGCGCTGATTCTGGAGGCCATACTCTGGGGCCTTGCGATGCTGCTGACTCCCTGCGTGTTCCCCATGGTGCCGATGACCGTGTCGTTTTTCCTGAAAGGCTCAGGTTCTGCGTCTGTCGGCCGTTTCAAGGCCTCCATGTACGGGCTTTTCATCGTGCTGCTGTATACCGTTCCCATCAGTGTGATAATACTGTTGACCTGGCTCTTCGGCGGGGATGCGGTAACTGCCGATATC
>JAGAAU010000102.1 GCA_017615135.1 Bacteroidales bacterium
ACCGCCCTCACCGTGGAACAGATCCGCCTCGTGCGCAAGTTCACGGAGAACATGACAATAATGTACGATGGCGATTCAGCCGGCATCAAGGCTGCCATCCGCGGGCTGGACCTGGTGCTTTCCGAGGGTATGAACGTGCGGATAGTGCTGCTGCCGGAAGGGGACGACCCGGATTCTTTCTGCCGCAGCCACAGCACTCCCGAGGTGGAACGTTACATCGAAGAGAACGCCAGCGATTTCATAACTTTCAAAACCGAACTGCTGCTTTCCGAGGCGGGGAACGACCCTCTGCGCAAGGCAAACCTGATAAACGACATAGCAGACAGCATAGCACTTATCCCGGATGCCGTAAAGCGTTCTGTTTACGTAGATTCGGTTGCGCTTAAATTTGGGTTGGAAAGGGAAATCATCTTCCAGCGGATAAGCCGCCGCCTGCGCGAGATGGAAGAAAAGCCCCTGTATTCCCAGCAGCGCGACTCTCAGCCGCAGCCATCTCCGATGCCTGCTTCAGAACCTGTTCCGCAGACTGCCGCCCCGCTGCCGTACCCGCTGGAGAATCCTACCCTCGCCAATGCTGAATCCGACCTGCTGTTCTTCCTTGTAAACCACGGTTGCGACGTGCTGGAGTTTGAATCGGATTCGGAGTTCTATTCCGGCGACGAGACTTCCAAACCAACTGTGGCGGATTTTATCCGGGATTCCCTCGAGGCAGACGGATGTGAGCTGGCAAATACGGCGTACAAGCTGCTCTACGACAGGTTTATGGCCCTTTACGACGAAGGGCTGGATCAGGATGCCATAGTGCGCGATATCCTGGACGGAGAAGACAGGGTGAGCGCCGCTATCTGTGCAGGTCTTTCTACTGAAAAATATCCCCTCACCGTAAAGGACTTCGAAAATGCCCTTACCACCACGGGCTCATGGCTGGTGAGGTTCGTGCCCCGGGCCCTGCTCTGCTATGCCGAGCGGCGGGTGCACGACAATATAGAAAAGTTGAAGCGTTCCCTTGAAGCTGCCTCGGAGCAGGAGCAGGAAGAAATGCTCAGAAGCATAGTTAAACTGCAGGGCGCGCAGCTCAGAATTAAAAAGAAATTAGGAAGAGAGAAATAATATGGAAAAGAAAAGAACCCTGGTAACCTGTGCGTTGCCTTATGCTAACGGACCGGTGCACATTGGCCACCTTGCGGGAGTGTATGTGCCTGCAGACATTTATGTGCGCTATCTCCGCCTTCGGGGCAGGGATGTGCTGTTCATCTGCGGATCGGACGAACACGGCGTTCCCATCACCATCAAGGCTCGCGCGCAGGGTTGCACTCCCCAGGATATAGTGGACAAGTATCACGCAATCATCAAACAGTCCTTCAGCGATCTGGGGATTAATTTCGACATTTATTCCCGCACTACCTCGGCGGTACACGAGAAGACTTCGTCTGATTTCTTCCGCAAACTTTACGACGACGGCCGCTTCATCACAAAGGAGAGCGAGCAGTACTACGACCCGGAGGCCCGCACATTCCTTGCAGACCGCTACATAGTTGGTACCTGCCCCCGTTGCGGCAATCCCGGCGCCTATGGCGACCAGTGCGAGAAATGCGGCTCCACCCTCAGCCCAGAGGAGTTGATAGACCCCCATTCCCGCCTGAGCGGCGCCACTCCCATCAAGAAGAAAACCCTCCACTGGTATCTGCCTCTGGACCAATACGAAAAGTGGCTTTCCGAGTGGATACTGGACGGACATAAAGAGTGGAAAACCAACGTGTACGGCCAGTGCAAGAGCTGGATAGACGGCGGCCTTCAGCCCCGTGCCGTGAGTCGCGACCTGGACTGGGGAGTTCCCGTTCCGGTAGAGGGCGCTGAGGGCAAGGTCCTCTACGTGTGGTTCGACGCCCCTATAGGCTATATATCCAACACCCGCGAGCTGCTGCCTCAGAGCTGGGAGAAATGGTGGAAAGACGACGAAACCCGCCTCATCCACTTCATCGGCAAAGACAACATTGTTTTCCACTGCATAGTGTTCCCGTCAATGCTCAAGGCTCACGGCGGATATATTCTTCCGGAGAACGTGCCGGCCAATGAGTTCCTGAACCTGGAAGGGGAGAAGATTTCCACTTCCCGCGGATGGGCCGTCTGGGCGCACGAGTACCTGCAGGACTTCCCCGGCAAGGAAGATGTTCTGCGCTATGTGCTTACCGCAAACGCTCCCGAGACCAAGGACAACGACTTCAGCTGGAAGGACTTCCAGCAGCGCAACAATAGCGAACTGGTAGCCATTTTCGGGAACTTCGTGAACCGGGCGGTGGTGCTTACCCATAAGTACTTCGGCGGCGCCGTGCCCGCCTGCGGGCCTCTTGAAGATGCAGACCGTGAGGCTCTTGAAGCCCTTCCCGCCCTGCGAGCCTCCATGGAGTCCAATCTGGAGAACTATCGTTTCCGCGAGGCTCTGCGCGATGCCATGGGTATAGCCCGTGTGGGGAATAAATACATTTCCGACACCGAGCCCTGGAAGGTGGCCAAGACCGACATGGCCCGCACCGGTACCATACTGAACATCTCTCTGCAGATCTGCGCCAACCTAGCCCTGGCTTTCGAGCCTTTCACGCCCTTTGCTGCAGCCCGTCTGCGCGATATGCTCGGTGTGTCTATAGATGCCGGCACCGACCACCGTACAGGTGAGCAGCAGACCGTGAATACCTACACGGACGCAGAAGGCGCTGCGCTGCATACCCGCGGTGAGGGCGCTGAAAGCTCCATCATTCCCGGTGCCGACCGGGAATCCCTGGTCCTCAGCTGGTCTCTCCTCGGCCGTTCCGACATCCTGCCCGAGGGCCATCGCGTGGGCGAGGCTCAGCTGCTGTTCGCCAAGGTTGAAGACGATGCCATTCAGGCCCAGCTGGACCGTCTGGATGCCATCCGCAAGGAGATAGAGGCTGCCCGTAAGGCGGAGGAAGCCGCCAGGGTGCCCGCCCAGAAAGCCGAGTGCAGCTTCGACGACTTTGAAAAGATGGACATACGCACTGCAACCGTACTGGAGGCCGAGCGTGTGCCTAAAACCGATAAACTCTTGAAACTCACCATAGACACAGGTATGGACAGGCGCACCATCGTCTCCGGCATCGCGGAGTTCTACACTCCGGAGCAGATGCTGGGTAAGCAGATATGCATCCTCGCCAACCTTGCGCCCCGCACAATCAGGGGCATCGAGTCCAAGGGTATGATTCTGATGGCCCGCCAGGGCGACGGCACCATGCGCTTCATTACTCCGCAGGAGGTCCTTTCCAACGGTGCGCAGATAGGATGATAATGAACGAACTCCTTTCAATTGCAGGCCGCTTTGCTATAGACGGCAGGGTGGTGTCCGTAGCTCCGCTGGGTAACGGCCTTATCAACGACACCCTCAAGGTGGTTACGGATTCCGGCAGGGCGTATGTGCTTCAGCGCATCAATACTAACGTTTTTCCGGATGTGGAATTGCTCCAGGGCAATATTGCGGCTGTTACCTCGCATATGCGCGCCAAGCTGGAGGCGGCGGGGGAGAGCGATCTGGACCGCAAGGTGCTTCGTTTTATAGAGGTTTCCGGCACCGGTAAAACCTGGCTGGAGCACGAGGGAAAGTTCTGGCGCATGTCTCTGTTCATTCCCGATTCCTATACCTACGAGACCGTTGACCCGAAGTATTCCAGGCTGGCCGGAGAGGCTTTCGGGCATTTCGAGGCCATGCTGGCAGATTTGCCCTGTCCCCTTGGGGAGACCATTCCGGACTTTCACAATATGGACCTGCGCGCCCGTCAACTGGCAGATGCGGTGGCCGCCGACAAGGCCGGCAGGCTGAAGGAAGCGGCGGTGCAGGAGCTCCTTTCCGGTATCGACGAATTTGCATTCGAGATGGGAAAGGCCGAGAGGCTGCATAGGGAGGGTAAACTGCCCAAACGCGTCTGCCATTGCGATACCAAGGTTAACAACATGCTCTTCGATGCAGACGGTAATGTGCTCTGCGTGATAGACCTGGACACCGTAATGCCCTCGTACGTGTTCTCCGATTTCGGGGATTTCCTGCGCACGGCCGCGAATACTGCTGCCGAAGACGAGCCGGACCTTTCAAAAATCAGCTTCCGGATGGATATTTTCAAGGCGTTTACTGAGGGATACCTCTCATCTACCGCTTCCTTCCTGACGGATATCGAGCGCGAGAATCTGCCTTATGCGGCCACGCTTTTCCCTTATATGCAGGCGGTGCGCTTCCTTACGGATTATATAAACGGCGATACCTATTATAAGATTCAATATCCCGGCCACAATCTGGTCCGCGCCCGCGCCCAGTGGCAGCTCTTCCTGTCTGCCCGTGCTGCGGTCCCGGCCATGACCGAGTTCATCATTTGAAAATAGAACCGTCGAATTTCAGCCTGGTGTAGCGATACAGGACATGAGTGTCCTGGTCGTAGACTATGCGCCAGGCGACCGTACCGCGCCCTGGGTTCCTTGGAATAAATTCCAGAGTGGTGTATTCCTCCGGCAGAGGCCATTTGTTGTGATAGCCCAGCCCGAGGTAGGCGGTCTTTTCGTGGGCGGAAGCCTCGCTTACATACTCCTGCAGCATATCTATCCAGGCCGGCAGGTAGCTGAAACTGCGGCTCCCGAAGTCTTCCCTGGTGGCAATGGGCAGCCGGGCTACGTTCATCGGCCTTTTAAGGGCGTCTTTGTCTCCCTGCTTCCCTCCTTTGTCGAGCGATAGGTATACCAGCCCGTCTATGGAAACTATGCAGAGTATGTAATTGGAAGGGTCGGCGTGGAGGGCGTCGAAATCGTCCGGATCGCAGATTTCGTAGGGGGAGATGTTCCAGTTGCCGTAAATTGCGTCTTTCAGGCAGAGGTCCAGCAGTTTGTTCCCGCTTGGTACCACCTTCAGGATAACCGTGCTGAAGTTTTCAAGAATGAATTTGCGGGTATAAAGCCTGGCCTGGGCCGTGCAGTCCAGCGAGAAGCCCAGGAGTGCCAGAACGGAAACAAATACTGCTAAAAAGCGTTTCATTACTGCAAAAGTAGAAAAAAAACACTATTTTTGTCTTGTTATGTCTGAGTATATCGTATCTGCCCGCAAGTACCGTCCGGATTCTTTCGAATCTCTTATCGGACAGGACAATATAGCGCGCACCCTCAAAAATTCCATCCTGCGCGGACAACTCGCCCATGCCTATCTTTTCTGTGGCCCGAGGGGAGTTGGCAAGACCAGCGCCGCGCGCATATTCGCTAAAACCATAAACTGTGCCAATCCTGGGCCGGACATGGAACCCTGCGGAGAATGCGAATCCTGCCGCTCGTTCAGCGAAGGGCGTTCCTACTGCATACACGAGCTGGATGCAGCGTCCAACAACGGTGTAGAAGACATAAAAGAACTGATGGAGCAGGTACAGGTTCCGCCTCAGGTGGGCCGATACAGCGTGTATATCATAGACGAGGTACACATGCTGAGCCAGGCGGCCTTCAATGCCTTTCTGAAAACCCTGGAAGAGCCGCCCGCACATGCGATTTTCATCCTTGCCACCACCGAAAAGCACAAAATCATACCCACTATCCTCAGCCGTTGCCAGACCTACGACTTCAACCGTATAAGCATTCCCGACATAGTGAGGAACCTTTCCGCCATTGCGGAGAAGGAGGGGGTGAAGATAGACGACCGTGCCCTGCACGTAATAGCCCGGAAGGCAGACGGTGCGATGCGCGATGCGCTTACCATCTTCGACCAGACCGTAGCTTTCTGCGGTACGGACATACGTTACGAGGAGGTGATACGCAATCTGAACGTGCTGGACTACGAATATGGATTCTCCCTTGTGGACGCTTTCCTTGCGGGAGATTACGCCAGCGCGCTTTTGAAGTTCGACGAGATACTTTCCAAGGGGTTCAACGCCCTGCATTTCATAGACGCAATCGGGGATCATCTGCGCAATCTGCTGGTGAGTCGTACCGGAGGGCTTGATTCCCTTCTGGACCTTCCGGAGTCTCTTAAGCAGAGCTTTGCGGAGCAGGCTTCCCGATGCAGCGTGAAGTTCCTCTACGATGGCCTGGGGATAATAAGCCAGTGCCAGGCTGGTTACAAGGCCAGCTCCAACCAGCGGCTGCACATAGAGTACGCTCTGCTGCGGCTTTCCTTCCTGGAGAAGGGCGCGCCGGCTGAGATTGCCGGTCGTGCCGGCAATGACGCCAAGGCCCCTGCCGCAGCTGCCCCAACC
>JAGAAU010000103.1 GCA_017615135.1 Bacteroidales bacterium
CGCCCTGCTCCACTTCCTCCTTCTGCGAGAAGGGGAGCATCTTTGCCTTCAGGACTATCTTGCTCAGGTGTTCGATGGTAATGGCGTCGTCGGAGTCGAATATGAAGCAGTCTTCAGGGCGCAGGTTGCGGGTAATCTTGAACTTGGCCTTGACATAGTTCTCCATATCGTGCCCGTAGCGGTCCAGATGGTCCGGGGTGATGTTTGTGATTATGGCTATATCGGGGCGGAAGTCGTAGGTGTCGTCCAGCTGGAAGCTACTGATTTCCAGCACGTAATAATCGTGCTGTTCGGTCGCTACCTGGAGGGCGTAGCTCTTGCCTATATTGCCGCCGAGTCCTACGTTCAGCCCGGCTTCCTTCAGAAGGTGATGGATGAGGGAAGTGGTGGTGGTCTTACCGTTGGAACCGGTTATGCAGATTTTCTTCGCGTTGTCGTATCGGGACGCGAATTCAATCTCGGACACTATCCTGGTGCCCTGCGCGGCGAGTTTTGCCACGAGGGGTGCGGTAGACGGTATTCCAGGGCTCTTTATAATCTCGTCGGCGCAGAGTATCTTCTCTTCGCTGTGTCCCTCCTGCTCGAAGGGAATGTCCCATTTGCGCAGGGTGTCGGCATAATCTTCCCGTATCTTCCCGTTATCGGACAGGAAAACGTCGAATCCCTTTACCTTTGCGAGCACTGCGGCGCCCACTCCGCTTTCTGCTCCGCCTAAAACCACTATCCTTTCCATATTATCTTATCTTCATTATCGATATTGTTGCCAGTGCCAGTATTATTCCCACCATCCAGAAGCGGGTGACTATCCGGGGTTCCGGTATGCCCTTTTTCTGGTAATGATGGTGGATGGGAGCCAGAAGGAACACCCTGCGGCCCTCTCCGTATTTTTTGCGTGTATATTTGAACCAGGACCTCTGGATGATGACCGATGCACTTTCCACTACGAAGATTCCGCACAGCAGGGGCAGCAGCAGCTCTTTGCGGATGAGAACGGCGCTTACGCCGATGATGCCGCCGATGGTGAGGCTGCCGGTGTCGCCCATGAAGACCTGAGCGGGGAAGGTGTTATACCAGAGGAAGCCCAGCAGAGCCCCGGCGAAGGCTGCCATGAATACCGCAACTTCCCCCGTGCCGGGTATGTACATTATGTGCAGGTATTCAGAATTGATGACGTTGCCGCCCAGGTAGGCCAGCACTCCTATCACTACGGCCACTATCGCGGAAGTTCCGGACGCCAGGCCGTCCATGCCGTCGGTGAGGTTGGTGCCGTTGGAGCATGCGGTGATAACCAGCACTATCATAAGGGCGTAGATGAACCATTTGCCGTACCAGCCCCATCTGCCCTTGAAAGGCGAGAGCCACTTGTAGTCGAATTCGTGGTCTTTTACGAACGGGATGGTGGTCTTGGTGCTCTTCACCACGTCGGATGATGTCCGGTCGCTGCCGGGGAAGACGGCTGCTTCTGCCTCCTCGTCATTGCCGGCCTCGTCGTCATTGCCGGCCTCCTTGTCATTGCCGGCCTCCTTGTCATTGCCGGCCTGACCGGCAATCTCTGCCTGCCCTGTAATCCCGGCCTTCGAGGCGGGAGCAGGGGTTTCGCGGACTACGATGTCCGGGCTGAAGCACACGCTGAGGGCGATGATGAGGCCTATGCCTATCTGCCCGAGCAGTTTGCTCCTCTCGCTAAGGCCGTCCTTGTTGTGCTTGAAAACCTTGATATAATCGTCTGTAAACCCCAGGACGCCGCACCATACGGTAGTGAGGATGAGCAGACGCACATAGATGTTGCTGAGGTCGCACACCAGCAGCACGGAGCACAGAATGGCGAGGATTATGATGATTCCTCCCATGGTGGGGGTGCCCTTCTTCTGCATCTGCCCTTCTATTCCGAGGTCCCTGATGGTCTCCCCGATCTGCTTCTTCTGGAGCCATGCAATGATGCTCTTTCCTGCGAACAGGGAAATGAGCATGCTGATCACTGCGGCAAGCACTGCCCGGAAGGATATGTAGGTCATAAGGCCCTGTCCGGGGATGTCGTAGGCTTTGAGTATTTCAAAAAGACGGTATATCATTTAGCTGAGGCTCTTGAATATTTCGTTTACTATTTCATGTTCGCTGAAGTGATGCTTCCCGTTGGCATCTATCTGATAGTCTTCGTGCCCCTTTCCGGCAAGCAGGACTATCGCACCTTCTTCACAGGTGATGATGGCGGTGCGGATGGCTTCCTTGCGGTCCGTTATGCTTATAGTCCTGGCCCTGCCTGCAAGGTCGAGCCCGGTGCGGATTTCGGCGATAATGCTCTCCGGGTCTTCCGAGCGGCTGTTGTCGGAGGTGATGATAATGCGGTCTGCGTACTTGCAGGCCACAGCCGCCATCTCCGGCCGTTTGCTGTGGTCCCGGTCTCCGCCGCAGCCGAACAGGCACACAAGCTGCCTTTCCGGAGCCACTTCCTTAAGGGCCGAGAGCACGTTCTCCAGGGCGTCCGGGGTGTGCGCGTAGTCTATCACCACGCTTACCTTGCGGGGCCCGTGAAGGGTTTCGAGGCGTCCTTTGGCCGCCTTCAGGGCGGAAATGTGCAGCAGGGCCTCGTCCGGGGCAACCCCGAGCTCTACGGCCGTGCAATAAACCGCCAGTATGTTATATGCGTTGTGGGCTCCTATCAGGGAGGTCCACATTTCCTTGCCGTCTACCCTCAGCATCATTCCTTCCACTCCCTGCTCCACTATGCGGCATTTATGGTCTGCCGGGTTTTTGCAGGAGTAGCGCACCACTTTGGCCGCGCAGTTCTGGACCATTATTTCCGCATTGCGGTCGTCTGTGTTGATGATTGCAACCGCGTCTTTGCCGAGTCCGTCGAAGAACAGTTTCTTGCAGCGCAGATATTCGCTGAAGGTCTTGTGATAATCCAGATGGTCGTGGGTGAGGTTGGAGAAGATTCCGGCACGGAATTCCAGCCCGGCCACGCGCTCCTGCTCCAGACCTATGGAACTGACCTCCATGAAGCAGAAGGAGCAGCCGCGATTCACCATCTCTGCCAGCAGCGCATTCATGGTTACGGGGTCGGAGGTGGTGTTGGCTGTTTCGCGTTTCTCGCTGCCGATATAGTTGGCTATGGTGGAGAGCAGTCCGCATTCGTAGCCCAGGCTGCGGAACAGGTTATAGAGCATGGTTACGGTGGTGGTCTTGCCGTTGGTGCCGGTTATGCCCACCAGCTCCAGCTTTCCGGAAGGATGTCCGTAGAATGCATCCGCCGCCATTGCAACGGCCCTTTTGCTGCTCTTGCAGAAAACCGCAGTCACGCCCTCGGGAACAGTAGCCCCCTCCTCGCAGAGGATGGCGGATGCACCGCGGCTCACTGCGGAGTCGATATAGGCGTGGCCGTCGTTGCCGCAGCCTCTTACAGCTGCAAAAAGGGCCCCTCCCGACACCTTGCGGGAGTCGTTGCACACTGCATTTATCTCAATTCCGGGGTCACCCACTATTCGGATGACGCCGCAGTCTTTTACTATATCGCCCAGTTTCATAGCTTTTCTGCAAATTCGGGATCTGTCCTTTCCAGTTCGTTGATGAATTCAAGTATGGTGGTGGCGGGGATGCCGTTTCCGTAAACAGGTATATGCCTGAGTTTGGAATAGACCACGCATATTGCCGTATAGCGGGGTTTCTCTGCCGGGAAGAACCCCACGAAGGTGGCCTGATACTTAATCCGGCCCTGAGGGTCCTGGTAGTGCACGTTGTCGTAGGGGACGCGGCTGGTACCGGTCTTGCCCGCTATGCTGAGTCTTGAATTCTTCAGGTTCTTGGCCGTACCTTCGTCTACAACCCCCTTCAGCGCCCTCGTAAGGGTGTCTGCTACGGCGCGGCTGAAAATGCTGTCTTTAAGTACGGCAGGGCCGAACGCTTCCTTTATCACACCGTCGTTCTCGATATCTTCCACGAGGTAGGGCTTCATCAGCCGTCCTTTTCCGGCAATTGCGTTGTAGAACATCAGGGTGTAGATGGGGGAGAAGAGCGAAGCGTATCCGTATGCCACGTTGCCAAGGTCTGTATTGCTCCAGTATTTGCGGTTCCGGGGGGAAGCCACGCTGGGAACGGACAGGCCGGCTATGTCGAAGGTGAAGGGGTCGCAAAGTCCGAAGGACTGAACCCTGTCGGCATAGGCGAGAGGGTTGGAGCCGTATTTGTTTATGGCCCAGGTTGCCAGCACGTAGTTCGATGAAATCTTGAATCCGTCGAACATGGAGATGCGGTTGGTGTGGTTCCTGCTCTCGAATCTGGGGATGTACGGGTCCTGCTTCAGTTTGGTATTGCTCACCCAGCCGCCGTTGGTGGGGATGGTCTCTTCGAGCGATTTGATTTTCCCGTCGGCGAGAAGGGCTGCCAGCGTAACGGTCTTGTAAACCGAGCCGGGCTCTCCTCTCCTGTTTATAAAGATGTTGGAGATTTCGTCGTAACGGTTGCCGGCGCTGGGGTCCCTCATAAGGTTCACGACAACCTTGAGGGCTCCGGTCTGCACGTCCATAAGTCCGAAGCAGGCGGCTTCCAGTTCAGAATCTCCCTCTATCTTGGAGCGCAGGATGCGGTCTGCCTTCTCCTGCCAGTCTATATCTAAGGTAAGGCGCACGTCGTCTCCGTTCACCGCCTCTACATAGGTACTGTCGAAGTCGCGCACCAGGCCATAATCGCACTTGCGTCTCCATTCGCGCCCTTCAGTGCCGCTGAGAACTTTGTCGAAGCGGCCCTCTATTCCGATGTGGCTGTTGGCCACGTTGGCCGATTTGTCCTTTACGTGGCCTATGGTACGCTTGGCGAGGTTGCCGTAGGGGAGTTTGCGGTCCATTACGGTCTTTACTATAAGACCTCCCTTGTTGGCTCCGTCCCGGAAGAGGGGGAATTTCTTGATTTCTGCCAGGGTTGTTTCGTTAACCGGGTGGCCCATAAGGACATAACCGTTGTTGATAGCCCTGTTATCCCTTATCCCTTTGCGGTAGTATGCAGCATTCTTCTCGGGGAAGACCTTGGCCAGGTATATGCTAAGGGTATCTGCCTTCCTGAGCCAGAGATCTTCCTTTTCCTTTGCCTTTACCGGGTCTTTGATGGATGCGTTGAATGCCTTCAGGACACTGCAGTCCATATAAATCTGGTAAGAAGGGGTGGAGATGGCCAGAACGCGGCCCTTGCAGTCCAGGATTTCTCCCCTCACCGGCTCGATTTTCAGGCATTTGTGGGGAGGAGTAAGCTCTGCGGCGATTTTCTTGTTCGGGGTGAAGAAGGTCTGCAGATATACTATCCTGCCGATGATGAGCAGCGACAGTAAAAGCAACAGCCAGTAAAGGCAATATAGAATAATGCCTATCCTGTCGGATTTTTTACGCGGTTCGTTCATTTTTCCAAAATCGTTGCTTTAACTTCCGGCTCCCCGAGTGCCGATTTTTTCTTGCCCAGCCTGTCCAGTACGGCGCTTCGGCTGGCTGTGCGGGCCATTTTGTAACGCAGTTTGGCATTCTCCTGGCGGAGTTCCTTGATGGTTGCCTGGTTGCGTTCCATCTGGTTTATACTGTCATCCGTCTTGACGGAAATCCAAATTATAATTCCGAAGATGAAGAAGGTGTAAAGTATGTGGGGCAGATACTTGCCGGCATTGAGACGCAGCAGGAGTTCTCCGCGGCCGATGGCCGTGAGAGTGTTCTTGAATAGAGTCCAGATGCGTGCGAGTCTCATTGTCTCAGCATACTTTTTCCGCTACCCTGAGCTTGGCGCTGCGGGCGCGGGTGTTACGTGAAATTTCTTCTTCGGAAGGCAGTACGGGTTTGCGCAATACAGGCCTGAAGGGGCTGACTGTGCGCCCGAAGCTGTCTTTCTCTTCCTTTCCCTCGATGTTGCCGCAGCGCATGAAATTCTACACCATGCGGTCTTCCAGGGAGTGATAGCTGATCACTGCCAGCCTGCCGCCCTTCTTGAGCGATGCGGCTGCGCCGGACAGGAATTTTTCCAGGTTGCGCATTTCTCCGTTCACCTCTATGCGCAGGGCCTGGTATATCTTGGATAACTGCTTGTGTTCACGAAAAGACGGCAGGGCAGGGGCGAGAGCGTTGTCAAGGTCGTCCGTAGTGAGGATTGGCGCAACGGCGCGAGCGCGGACCGTAAGTTCTGCGAGCCTCGCCGCGTTGTCTGCCTCTCCATAGAGCTTGAAAACTTTTTCCAATTCTTCTTGCGTGTAAGAATTGACAATGTCTGCTGCGGTTTTCCCGCCCTGCACGTTCATTCTCATGTCCAGGGGAGCGTTGAAGCGGAAGGAGAAGCCCCTTTCCGCAGTGTCGAACTGGTGCGATGAAACGCCCAGGTCTGCCAACACTCCGTCCAGCCCCTCCGGCGCAAGCTGGAGGGTGTAGTGATATATAAAGCGGAAGTTGTTGTGTATAAGGGTAAAGCGAGGATCGTCCGGGGCGTTGAGGCCGGCGTCCGAGTCCAGGTCGAAGGCCAGGAGGCGACCCTGCCGGCCCAGGCGCGAAAGGATTTCGCGGCTGTGCCCGCCGCCACCAAAGGTGGCGTCGGCAAAAACCCCTGCGGGGTTTGCCGGCAGCGCGTCTACGCTTTCCTTTAATAATACGGGGATATGATACTCAGACATTGCCCATCCTCTCCCTGTTATTTACGGGAAAGGCTTTGAGCAATGGCAATGTAATCTTCTTTGGAAACTCTGTCGCAGTCGAATTTCTCTCCTGCCCAAATCTCGATCTTGAAGTTGATGCCGAAGAATGCAGCCTCTCTGTCTACGCCTATTGCGTCAAGAAGGTATTTGGGGATGCTGATACGTCCGAATTTAGCGTCCGGCTCAACGATCACGCAGTCGCGCATGTACTCTCTCCAGAAAATAACATGCTCGGGGTTGAAGAAATCCAGCATTTCGCGCCTCTTCTCAGTCTCGCGGCTCCACTCGTCCCAGGAGTACATGTCGAGACAGTTCGAATAGAGGCTTTTCTTTACAACGAAACGCATGTCGCTCCTGGGGGGCAGCATGCCCTTGAAGGCTGCCGGGAAGACCAGTCTTCCCTTGTCGTCTACTTTAGAGCGATATGTTCCGATGAATGATACCATAGTTCTTACACGCAAGTGGTGCAAAGGTAATGAAAAATTTTCCACTTTTTTCCATTTCGTTCCATTTTTTTCCACTTTTTTTCAACATGATTTGTTAAAACGTTGAAACATAGCTATTTAGCAAGGTCACTTTTGCCTCGTGTCTTTGCGCTTGAAAAATTTCAAAACCCTTCGTATTTTTGTGATATGTTTATACTTGTTATTAACTGCGGCAGCTCGTCGATAAAGTATCAGCTGCTGGACATGAAAAGCGCCCGCGACTATGAAGTCAAGGCCAAGGGTCTCGTAGAAAAAATCGGCCTCCCGGATGGTTGTCTTACACATAAACCTTCAGGTAAGGACAAATTCACGGTAGAGTGCCCCATACCGGATCACAAACTGGGCATGAAGATGGTAATGGACGCCCTGGTGGATCCAGCCCACGGAGTGCTTTCCAGCTTCGGGGACGTAGATGCCGTCGGCCACCGTATAGTCCAGGGGGCAGACTTCTTCTCCGGCAGCGTGTTGGTAGACGATGATGTGCTCAAAAAGATTGGCATCTGCTGCGACTTCGCCCCTCTGCACAATCCTGCCCATCTGCTTGGAATAGCCGCGGTGAGCGAGGTGCTTCCGTCTGTGCCCCAGGTGGTGGTATTCGACACTGCTTTCCATCAGACCATGCCGGATTACGCATACATGTATGCGCTCCCGTACGAGTATTATACCAAATACCATATCCGCCGTTACGGAGCCCACGGCACCAGCCATCAGTATGTGTCCCGCAGGGGAGCCGAGTTTGCCGGCCTGGATATCAACAATTCCAAGATTATTACCTGCCATATAGGCAACGGCAGCTCGGTTACAGCTGTCTGGAACGGCAAATGCGTAGATACCTCCATGGGCTTTACCCCTCTCGAGGGAATGATCATGGGAACCCGTTGCGGCATCATAGACGCCAATATAGTCCCTTACGTGATGAAGAAGGAGGGGCTTACTCCGGACCAGATGACGGACATTATGAATAAGAAGAGCGGTTTCCTGGGGCTTTCCGGACGGTCCTCGGACTGCCGCGACCTTGAAGAGGCCGCCAAGGCCGGCGACGCCCGCGCAGCTCTGGTACTCAAGAAACTCAGCTACGACATTATCAAACTGGTGGGTTCCTATATCGCCGTTATGAACGGAGTAGACCTGATTGTGTTCACCGCCGGAATCGGCGAACACAACAGCGCCGTGCGTTCACAGGTCTGCGCCAACTTCAGCTATGCAGGAGTAAAGCTGGATGAAGAAGCCAACCTGAAGGCTTTCGGCGAGGAGGCCATGATTTCCGCCCCGGATTCCAAAGTGAAGGTGGCGCTCATCCCCACGGAAGAGGAGCTCATGATAGCCCTCGATACAATGAACATCGTAAAAAACAGATAGAAAATGACACTGGTAGATCAAATAATTGAAAGGGCTAAGTCCTGCAGGCAGCGCATAGTTCTTCCGGAATCGCTCGAGGAAAGGACCATCAAGGCTGCCGACATGGCCCTTGCAGACGGTCTTGCGGATATTATCCTCATCGGCAACCGCGATAAAATCCTGGCCTATGCAGACAAGCTCGGGCTGAAGAACATAGGCAAGGCAACCATCATAGATCCCGCCACTTCCGAGAAAACCGAGGA
>JAGAAU010000104.1 GCA_017615135.1 Bacteroidales bacterium
CTATCAGAACTGGTTGGTAAAGCAGCTCTAATATGGCAAAGATTTATGATTTCAAGGCCCTTAACAACAAGGGCCTTGAATTTGATTTTGCGCAGTTCGAAGGCAAGGTGCTGATGATTGTCAATACCGCATCGAAGTGTGGTTTCACCCCTCAGTATGACGGTCTGGAGGCCCTCTATCAGAAGTATAAGGGCCAGGGATTCGTAATCGTCGGCTTCCCCTGCGACCAGTTTGCCCACCAGGAGCCCGGCAGCGATGAGCAGATTGCGGAATTCTGCCGCATAAACCACGGTGTCACTTTCCAGCTGATGAAGAAGACCGATGTCAACGGCAAGGATGCGCATCCCGTCTTCGAATACCTGAAGTCTCAGGCGCCAACGGAAGAGTACAAGGGTCTTAAAGCAAAGGCAACTCATGCGATGCTGAAGGGTATCAGCAAGAGCGTCGAGAAGGACAGTGACATTCTCTGGAACTTCACCAAGTTCCTTATTAATCGCGATGGTACCGTCATCAAGCGTTTCCCTCCCGTCACAACGCCGGAAGCAATGGAGGACGACATCAAAGCCATGCTGTAATGAACAAAGACGCCTTTCTTCTGGATAACCAGCTCTGTTTCAGGCTTTACACCGCTTCGCGTCTTCTCACGCAGGCATACCATCCGTTTCTTTCGGAGCATGGACTGACTTACCCGCAGTACCTGGTACTGCTGGTCCTGTGGGAGAAGGACGCGCAGCCGGTGAACGACATCGCCAAACGCCTGTATCTGGAGACCAATACGGTGACTCCGCTGTTGCAGCGTATGGAAAAGGAAGGCATTCTCGTCCGTAAGAAGGGGACGAAAGACGCCCGGCAGATGATTGTTCATCTTACTTCGAAGGGCAGGCAGTTGCAGGAGTCGCTGTGCGACGTCCCGGCCGCCATGGGAAAATCTGTCCTTTGCGACAGCGTTACCCCCGAAACCGTCCCCGAGCTTTTCCAGATGCTGGACGATATGATTGCCCGGTTAAAGGAGCAACCGGAAAAGTAAAAGGCACCCGAAACTATTATTCCCAGCCGTCGAAGACTTCGGGGCCGTAAGTATTGTTTTCGTCGGGGGAGTGCAGGGGAGACCAGAGCTGGGCAAAGAAGGGATTGATGCGGGCTTCTTCGTCCCATTTCCACGGGCGGGCGTTTTCTCCGTAGGGATAAGGGAAGCACTCCGGGCACCAATGGCCTCCAAGCAGGATGAGGCGCGGCGATGCGCTGAAAACGTGGCCCCGGGCGCACTTCCACTCAAGCGGGCTGTCCCAATCGCCTTTCTTCATAGTCTTGGACAGGCATTCTCCGCCGCGGAAAGCGGCTGCCTTGCGCATATCCTCAATGGTAAAATCCGACATCGGCTTGGATTCATCGTAACCATGGTCGAGCAGTACCGCCTTCTCCGAAGGGTGCGAAAGGTCTGCATGCTTCCAGTCAGGGATTGCGCGGTAGGCATCAATCGAACCGTAATAGGCGGCAATTCTCTGGGTGTTTCCTTCCTTTATCCAGCGCCTGGTGCCGTGAACCTTGGTATTTGCCAGGTTGGCCATTGCGGCCTTTACCAAATGGGGGAACAGACGCGCCGCCTTGGTAACCCGCGCAATGCGTATTCCCAACGGCAGCGATTTGCTTCTGCTCATAGCCTCGAAGTACTCCTTCAGGGGCACGTTGGCACGGAAATGCAGGTAATTCTCGAGAACGTCGCCGTCCAGATACCACATTCCGTGGAAGTTGCGGGTGGTGAACCACTTTGTGTCGAAAATCTTTTCCGGCCTGGGGCAACCGATAGACTCCAGCAGCAGCTTCTCGAATTCATAGTTGGAGATACGGTACTGCGCGCCGGAGCCGATATTGTAATACCTGTTCCAGAATTCCTCAGGCACCTCCGGGCGGCAAACTCTCTCCAGCAGCCGTCCGCTGTCTTCAACGGTGGCCCATTCCAGCACTCCGCGTATGGGCACATGGAACATGATGGGGTCGTAGTTTTTGAGGATGGCGGGATACAGGATTCCGGACTGCCTCAGACTCACCCACTTGCGGATACCTTCGCCGGTGAGTATGCGTTCCGCCATTGCTTTGGTGATGCCATAATGGTCGTATGCCGATACGCAAACAGGGTCTCCCGCGCGTCCCCAGTGCAGGGGTTCGCGCCTGTCTCCCATCTGAGCCACGGAGCCGATATAAACCACCTTGGGCTGTTTCTCTCCCTGTGCGAGCACCGCGTTGCGGATATTGCGGGCCGCTCCCACGTTGACCTTCAGGGTTGCCTTTGGCCTGTAATCGGCTTTTGGGCTCACCATCCCTCCGGTATGCAGGACTATATCGCTGCCTGTGACTCCCCTGAGAACATCGTCGTAATTGCAGAGGTCGCCCCAGACAACTTCAATGCTGTCTCCGTATGCAGCGAGCATTTTGCGGTTCTTTTCGGTAGGGCGGGCGAGTACTCGGACATTGTAGAGGTCGGTGCGTGCCGAGAGTTCTTTCAGCCCGGCGGAGCCCATCACGCCAGTGGCGCCAGTAAGAAAAACTGTGATTTTTGTCATAGAAAGTGATTCCGGCGCGACTCGAACGCGCGACCCACAGCTTAGAAGGCTGTTGCTCTATCCAACTGAGCTACGGAACCAGTTTTTGCCTTAACGAAGGCGGCTGCAAATATACGAATTTTGCAAACAAATTCATATCTTTGTAAGTTATGAAAGCAAGACTGGCGGCCATTCTTTTTTTCCTTGCAACCGGAGTTGCCCTGCATGCTTCCGGCCAGGGAGATACTCTCCGAATCCTTTCTATCGGAAACAGTTTTTCCGTAGATGCGGTTGAACAGAATCTGCACGAGATTGCGGCAGATGCCGGCAAGGTGTACATTATAGGAAACATGTACATCGGCGGCTGCTCTCTGGAGAGGCATTATGGCAATACCCTCAGCGGGGCCGGAGCATATTCATACCGCAAAGTTGATGCGGAAGGGGAGCGCAGTGTAAACAAGAACTTCAGCATCCCCGAAGCCCTGGCCGATGAAAACTGGGACGTGGTTACATTCCAGCAATCCAGCCCGTTTTCGGGCCTTCCGGCAAGTTACGAACCCTGGCTGGGCCGCCTTATCGCTTATGCGAAGCCCCGTGTGCCCGAGGGTGTGAAGTTTTATTTCCATCAGACCTGGGCTTATTCGGAAGATTCCCTCAATCCTGCATACTCCAATTACGGATGCGACCAGAATCTGATGTACGAGTCCATTATGGCGGCATCGCAGGCTGCAGTGGAGAGGCATGGTATAGGGATTATTCCCTGTGGCACCGCAATCCAGAATTATCGGGCTACCTGGTATAGGGACAATGTGAACCGCGACGGATATCATCTGAACCTTGCCGGCCGGTATATCGCCGCCGCCACCTGGTATTGCACCCTCAGCGGTCAGGATGTCAGGGGAAATGCCTATCGCCCGGAGCATCTCAGCATAGGGCAGGTAAAGGCGGCTCAGGAATCTGCCTGGGCTGCATACCAGAGCCCGTTCGAGGTTACCGACTTCGGCATGCGCACCCGCGACCGCAATGTTAACTACGACCTGGCGCTGGTGCCAGATTTTAAACTCCCGGATGCGCTGCTCTGTTCTTCGGGGATGAAGGTGAGAAATTCCGCCGAATGGGAGCACCTGCGTCGCCCGGAACTGCTGGCCCTCTTCGAGCGGGAAATGTTCGGAAAGGTGCCCCGGGCCGATATAGCCATGAAGAGCGAAGTTCTGGAGAGTGCCACCGGAGTGCTTGGAGGCCTGGCAGACCGCAAGCAGGTGAAGCTGACCTTCAGTTCCGGCAGGAGGCAGCTCGAAGTAGACCTTCTCATTTACAGCCCCTCAGGCGCAGAAGCCCCGTCTCCCGCGTTCCTGGGGATTAATTTTATTGGCAATCACACAGTTTGCGCAGATCCGTCGATTCTGCTAACCCCTCAGGAGAACATGCAGAAGCGCTACGGCAGCTATGCCGGAATTGACAGAAACAAGGATGCAACCCGTTATGGGCGCGGTTCCATGAATTCCCGCTGGCCGCTGGAGATGATTCTGCGCTCCGGCTATGCGCTGGTAACCTTCTATCGGGGCGATATCGATCCGGATTACGACGATGGCTTCTACAATGGTATCCACCCCCTTTTCTATGCCGACGGGCAGACTTATCCCGAGAGGGACGAGTGGGGAACGATAGCCGCGTGGTCCTGGGGGCTCAGCAGGGTGCTGGATTATCTGGAGACCGATTCTTCGGTTGATGCTTCGAAGGTGGCTGTTGTAGGTCATTCGAGGCTGGGGAAGGCAGCCCTTTGGGCCGGTGCTACGGACCAGCGTTTTGCAATGGTGGTCTCGAACGGTTCCGGTTGCGGTGGCGCAGCCCTTTCCAGGCGTGCTTATGGCGAGACGGTAGAGATTATCAACCGTTCTTTCCCGCACTGGTTCTGCGCCAATTTCAAAAAATACGGCGGCAAGGAGAACAAACTGCCCTTCGATCAGCACGAACTGCTCGCACTCATTGCTCCGCGTCCGCTGTATGTGGCAAGCGGCTCCCAGGACCGCTGGGCCGATCCCGAAGGGGAGTTCCTTTCTGCCAAGGCCGCTTCTGAAGTGTACAGACTGTATGGCTTCAAGGGCCTTTCCAGGGCTAAGATGCCCGGGGCCGGCGGCGCTGTTACATCTGACCGTATGGCTTATCACCTGCACGAAGGCAAACACGATATTACACCCTTCGACTGGGAACGCTTTATTAGTTTTGCTGATAAATTCTTAAAAAAATGATAGAATTAACTGATTCAGTTTCCCTGCCGTCACTGCGTGACCCCTCCCACTTTGTGGGCCCCTCCCTCTTATGTTGCCGAGGGTGGCACAGGCGACAAAACTGAATCAGTTAATTCAGAGAGAATAAAAATTGGAAATTGAATACAAAGTATAATTTTAAAAAAATGTTCGAAATTATTAAAAAAGAAATGCTGACTCCGACAATCTGTCGGATGAAGGTTTCGGCGCCGAGGCTGGCTGCTGCGGCTCGTCCCGGCCAGTTTCTAATCGTCCGTGCAGACGAGAAAGGGGAGCGTATCCCTTTGACTATCAGTGATTATGATGTGGAAGCTGGGACGGTGACCATAGTTACTCAGCAGATTGGAGCTTCATCTGCAGACATCATCGCCTTTGAGGAGGGTGAGTGCTTCGCGGATGTGGTGGGGCCTCTCGGTCTTCCTTCCGAGTTCGTGGAATTCTCGCCGGAAAAGCTCGCTTCCATGCACTATATTTTCATTGCCGGCGGCGTGGGTACCGCTCCGGTTTATCCTCAGGCCAAGTGGCTGCATGCGCACGGAGCTAAGGTAGATGTGATTATCGGTGCAAAGACCAAGGACCTGCTTATATATAAGACAGAAATGGAGGCGGTGAGCGACAATGTGTTCATCTGCACAGACGACGGCAGCGAGGGCTTCCACGGCATGGTTACCGCGCTGCTTGAGAAACTGGTTGCCGACGGCCATGAATACAATCAGGCGGTTGCAATCGGTCCCATGATAATGATGAAATTCACCACCCTGACCTGCAAGAAACTCGGTCTGCCCGTTGTTGTGAGCCTGAATACCCTGATGGTGGACGGGACCGGAATGTGCGGAGCCTGCCGCGTGAGCGTGGGCGGAAAAACCCGTTTCGCGTGTGTGGAAGGCCCTGAATTCGACGGCTATGAGGTAGACTTCGACGAGGCTATGCGCCGTCAGGGCCAGTACAGGGCTGAAG
>JAGAAU010000105.1 GCA_017615135.1 Bacteroidales bacterium
CAGGCGAGGCCCCCGAAGAGGTAAAGCCTGCGGCAGAGAAAGCCGAGCCCGCAAGCCTCGAGGAAGAGGAGCTGGCAAATCAGGAGAAGAACGAGGCCGACAATGCTGCGGCAGAGCTGGCAGCTTACAAGAAGGCCAACCCTCTCTTCGCTGTCCTGCAGCCTTCCGATCCTACCCAGAGCGCATGCATCGGTTACGCCAATGCGGTTGATACAGCACAGGTTAACAAGTACCTTACAATGCCTCAGGTGGCAGATCTCTTCCCTTCGGAATTCAAGCCCATGTGGTCTGTAAAGCCCGCATCCTACTTCGCCAGCGGCAATGTCTATGAGCTCGTGGCCATCAAGGTCGCCAGCCGCGACGGCAAGGCTCCCCTCGACGGAAGCGCCGTTGTAGACGCCAGGGTGTCCTATCCTCAGCAGAGGGGTACCGGCAACCCTACCGTCTCCATGACAATGAATGCGGAAGGCGCCAATGTATGGGCCCGTCTGACCAAAGAGAACATCGGCAAGCAGATAGCAATCGTGCTTGACGGTACCGTATATTCCTACCCTGTGGTCAACACCGAAATCACTGGAGGAAACTCCGAGATTTCCGGTAACTTCGACGTGGAGGAAGCAACGGACCTTACCAACGTTCTCAAGTCCGGTAAACTGCCCGCTCCCGCCACCATCGTTCAGGAGCAGGTCGTAGGACCTTCCCTGGGTGCCGAGTCTATCCGTTCCGGACTCATCTCCTTCGTGATAGCCTTCATCCTGGTGCTTCTCTACATGATCTTCTTCTACAAGGGAGCAGGTCTTGTGGCAGACTTCGCACTGCTTACCAACGTGCTTCTCCTCTTCGGTACCCTCGCATCTTTCGGTGCAGTCCTGACCTTGCCCGGTATCGCCGGTCTGGTTCTGACCATGGGTATGGCAGTGGATGCTAACGTTATCATTTACGAGCGCATCAAGGAGGAACTGGCAGCAGGCAAGGGCGTAAGGAAGGCTGTTGAGGATGGTTACAGGAACGCCTACTCCGCCATTATCGACGGTCAGGTTACCACCCTCCTTACCGGTATCGTGCTCTTCGTGTTCGGTTCCGGTCCCGTCAAGGGCTTCGCCACCACCCTCATCATCGGTATCGTCACCTCGGTGATCACCTCTATCTTCATCACCAGGCTCATCATCGACTCCCGCATCGAGAAGGGCAAGAACGTCAGCTTCGAGAACAATCTCACCAAGAACTTCCTGAAGAACACCAAGGCAGACTTCATCGGCGCCCGCAAGGTGTCTTACGTAGTTTCCGGCGTACTTATCGTCATCGCCCTGGTTTCCATGTTCACCAAGGGATTCACCTACGGTGTAGACTTCACCGGCGGCCGTACCTATGTTGTCCGCTTCGATACTCCCACCACTGCAGAGCAGGTAAGGGAAGCCACCTTCAAGGTGTTCAGCGAGGCTTCTGCGGCAGACGAGAATGTGAAGAACTCCTCCGTTGAGGTCAAGCAGTTCGGTGGCGGAAGCCAGATGAAGATTACCACCTCCTACAAGTACGAGGATGAGTCTTCCACCGTTGACGCTGAAATCGAGGGCATGCTCTACGAGGCTCTGAAGGGCTTCTTCGCAGAGGATATCACCCTGACCGACTTCACCTCCACCCTGGACAACCCCAACGGTATCGTTTCTTCCGACAAGGTTGGAGCCTCCATCGCCAACGATATCAAGCGCAATGCAATTATCGCAGTGCTCATCGCCCTGCTGGTAATCTTCGCCTATATCGCCTTCCGTTTCAAGGGCTGGACCTGGGGTCTCGGCGGTGTTGTGTCGCTGGCACACACTTCAATCATCGTCATCGGCTTCTTCTCCCTGTTCTCGGGCATCCTGCCCTTCAACCTGGATGTAGACCAGACGTTCATTGCGGCTATCCTTACCATCATCGGTTACGCCATCAACGATAACGTGGTTATCTTCGACCGTATCCGTGAGTTCATGGGCCTGCATCCCAATGCAGAACTTAAGGAAAGTGCCAACAGCGCTCTTAACGCAACCCTCACCCGTACGGTCAATACTTCGGTATCTACCCTCGTAACCATGCTTGCAATCGCAATCTTCGGTGGAGAGAGCATCCGCGGACTGTCCGTCGCCCTTATCCTCGGTATCTGCATCGGAACCTACGCTTCCATTATGATCGGTACCCCGATTATGTACGACGCTTCCAGGAAGGCCGTTGCAAAGAAGGCAGCCGCCAAGAAGTAAGAAACTTCCTGAAAAAGTTTTCAACAATAGTCGCCCGGCCCGTCAAAGGTCGGGCGATTTTGTTATCTTTGTGAAGTTATGGCCTTCGTACATCTTCACGTTCATACCCAGTATTCCGTCCTGGACGGATTTTCCTCAATACCCAAACTGTTCGCACGGGCGGAAGAGCTCGGCATGCCCGCAATTGCAATTACAGACCACGGCAATATGTACGGGGTTATGGAGTTCTGCAAGTGCGCGGAAGACCATCCTTCCGTGAAGCCTATAGTAGGCTGCGAGGTGTACGTAACCAGGCACTACGACAACCGCCTTAAAGACAACGAGCACAAAAAGTATTACCATCTGATTCTGCTCGCCAAGAACGAAAACGGTTACCACAATCTGGTTAAGATAGTGTCTTCCGGCTTTGTAGACGGATTCTACTACAAGCCCAGGGTTACCCACGAGATTCTGGAGAAGTATCACGAAGACATTATCTGCTGTTCCGCCTGTCTTGCCGGAGAAATCCCCAACGACATAATGCATGGAGACCTGGATGCGGCCCGTGAGGCAATCGCCTGGCACAAGAAGGTCTTCGGGGACGATTATTACCTGGAGGTAATGCTCCATAAGACCGAGGTTCCGGACGCTCCGGACAAGGTGTGGGAGGTTTATCGGGAGCAGACAAAGGTGAATGCCGCAATTTTCCAGCTTGCCGAGGAAACCGGCACCAAGGTGGTGGCCACTAACGATGCTCATTTTATCCTGAAGGAAGACGGCCCTGCGCACGACAAGTTCATCTGCATATCTACCAATGATTATATAGACGATCCGAACCGCCTGCGCTATACCCAGCAGGAGTATATAAAGAGCGAGGAGGAGATGGCGGCGCTGTTCCCGGACCATCCGGAGGTGCTGGCCAATACTCTGGAAGTGGCCGGGAAGGTGGAGCGGTACAGCCTGAAGCGGGATTATGTGCTGCCCAGGTTCAAGATAGACCCCGATTTTATTGAAGACCTGCCCGCGCAGCTGGAGAAGTACAAGGATATAATAGACGAAGGCCGCACCGACAAGAAGGGCAATTACCGTGGCGACGATTTCTGTGCCTCGGTGGCCTTCCTCTGCCATCTTACCTGGAAGGGGGCGCGGGAGCGCTACGGAGACAACCCTACCGCCGAGCAGAAGGAGAGGATAGAATTCGAACTGAAGACTATCAGCCGTATGGGCTTCCCGGACTACTTCCTAATAGTTCAGGACTATATTGCGGCAACGAGGGCCGGAGGTACCCTTGTGGGCCCCGGGCGAGGTTCCGCTGCCGGTTCGGTGGTTGCCTACTGCCTTAAAATCACCAATCTGGACCCTCTGAAATACAATCTTCTGTTCGAGCGTTTCCTGAATCCGGACCGAATCAGCATGCCCGATATAGACGTAGACTTCGAGGATCTGACCGCGGCGCACGAGTATGTGGAAAAGACCTACGGGGTAGACCATGTATCCCGCGTCATCACTTTCGGTACCATGGCGGCAAAGAGCGCTATCAAGGATATGGCGCGCATCAGCCACGTGAGCATAGATGAATCGAACCGTCTTTCCAAGATGGTGCCGGACCGTCTTCCCGAGGTGGATGGAAAGGATGTAAAGGTGAATCTTGCCAACTGTTTCAAGTATTCCCCCGAGTTCAAGAAAGAGCTCTCGGAGGGTACGACCATGAACAGGGATGTGCTTGAGTTTGCGAAGCAGCTGGAGGGCAGCGTGCGTCAGGTGGGTATGCACGCGTGCGCGACTATAATAGGTCCGGGCAACCTTACAGATTATATTCCCATCTGTCTGTCCAAAGATAAGGATACGGGGGAGGATGTGTGGACGTCGCAGTACGACGGCCATTATATCGAGAGTGCCGGAATGCTCAAGATGGACTTCCTGGGGCTGAATACCCTCGCCATTATCCACCGCACCCTCGATTATATCAAAGACCTGTACGGCAAGGACATAGATATCGAGAAAATTCCTATAAACGACCATCCCACCCTGGAACTCTTCGGGCGCGGAGACACGGTTGCGGTGTTCCAGTTTGAGTCTGAAGGCATGAAGAGCTGGCTGCAGAAACTCCGCCCGGAGCGTTTCGAGGACCTCATAGCTATGAATGCCCTCTACCGCCCGGGTCCGATGGATTACATCCCGGACTTTGTAGCCCGCAAGCAGGGGCATCAGAAGATAGAGTACGACCTGCCGGAGATGGAGGAGTTCCTCAGCGAGACCTACGGAGTGACGGTTTACCAGGAGCAGGTGATGCTTCTGTCCCGCAAACTGGCAGACTTTACCAAGGGCGAGGCCGATACCCTCCGAAAGGCCATGGGTAAGAAGCAGAAGTCTGTGCTGGATTCTCTGAAGGACAAATTCATGACCGGTGGCCGCAAGAACGGATATCCGGACGAAACCCTGGACAAGATTTGGCAGGACTGGGAGAAATTTGCCCAGTATGCCTTCAACAAGTCGCATTCCACCTGTTATGCCTGGGTAAGTTATCAGACCGGCTGGCTCAAGTGTCACTATCCTGCTGAATTCTTTGCCGCCAACCTGAGCTGTGCAGACAATATAGACGAAATCAAGAAGATTATAGGCAATGCCAAGGCCCACGGCATCAAGGTTCTGAACCCCGATGTGAATGAGTCTGAGTCGCACTTCGCCCCTGTTTCAGAAAATGGCGAGCAGGCGCGCAAGATACGCTTCGGCCTTGGTGGAATCAAGGGTTTCGGCGCCAATGTGGTGGATGCCATCATCAGCGAGAGGCACGCCAACGGCAAGTTCGCAGACCTGTTCGATTTCTGCGAAAGGATGGCATCTTCGCTCGGGCGGAAGTCTCTGGAAGCTCTGGTTTATGCAGGAGCGCTGGATTCATTCGGATACAGCCGCGGACGGTATTTCACTCCCACCAAGAGCGGAAATCTCTTTATAGACGAGCTCGCCCGCTATGTGGAACTCTACCGCAACGACACCATGGACGCGTCTGCATCCCTGTTCGGGGAGGTGGAAGAGCTGAAGCCGGTGAAGCCGGAGGTGCCGGAACTGCTGGCGGAGGAAGACCAGATGATGCTGTTGCAGCAGGAGAAGGAGTATGTGGGAATGTATCTCTCCACCCATCCTCTGGATAAATATGCACTGGAAATCAAGACTTTCGCCAATTGTGAGCTGAAAGACCTGACCAATCTCATAGACGATTGCCGCACCCGCGGAAAAGCCGTCAAGGTGAGGTTGTCCGGCATAGTTACGGACAAGAAGGGTATCACTTCCAGGACCGGCCGCCAGGGTGCATCGGTAACTTTGGAAGACTATAACGGAGTATACGAGCTGAAGCTGTGGGGGAAAGACTATACAGACTATGTGTCCCTTCTGGATAAATACAGCCAGGTGCTTATAGAGGGCGAGGTGAAGGAGGGTTTCCGCAGCAAGAAGGACGAGCAGGAGAATGTTCCCGCAAGCTGGCAGTTCCGTATACAGAATATCATACCTCTGGGCGACGTTGCCGACAGATATATAACCGGTATCAATATCAACCTGAATACGTCGGAGCTGAACGACGCCCTTCGGAAGCAGCTGATAGCGGTTCTCCGCAAGAACAAGGGTAAAACGCCTGTGTTGTGCACGCTTGTGGACGATGATAAGAAATATCACCTGGAATTCATTTCACGCAAGTTCCACGCGGCAGTCTCCGAGGAGCTGGTAAACGGCATAGACCAGCTTGGCCTCCAGTACAACGTTATCTGCAAATAGTTACGGCGGTTCCTGCCGGGACACTATTCTTCCCGAGGGAGTTCGTCCTTCGGACTCACCCTTCCCACTTCGTGGGCCCCTCCCGCTCCCGTGCCGCGGGTGGCACGTCCCTCTGGAAGAACACTCTCCCGGCCGGAACGAGATGGGCTGCAGCTATGGCGTGGTGACGGGGAGTTCTACGCCGGTGGGCTCTACCAGGACGCATCCTACGTCAGGGAGGGCCAGATGGCCTATGATGTCGAAAGTCTGGAAATCCCGGCGGAATTTCTCCAGTTTCAGGATGGGCACGGTGAACAGGAGCCGGTAATCTTCGCCGCCGTTCATGGCTGCGGAGACCGGATCTGAATCTATGCTCTTTCCGAAATCGAAAGACCCGCCTTCGAAGGGGATTTTATCGGCGTAAACCTTGACTCCCAGCCCGGTGGCGGCTGAAATGCGCAGCATTGCATCGGCAAGGCCCTTGTCTACGAGGCATCCGCACGAGGGGTAGATGTCCGACGACTCCAGAATCGCAGGCAGGTCCGGCTGCAGTTCGGGCTTCAGATAGGAACCTACCAGCATTTTATAGCGTTCCATCTCCTCGCTGCCAAGTTCGGCTCCGGCATTGAAACGGGTTTTTTCCCTTTCCAGGACCTGCAGGCCAAGATAGGCCGCTCCGAGACTGCCGCTTACGCAAAGCAGGTCTTTGCTCTGGGCTTTGGGCATGCGGGCTACGCACAGCTGTGATACTGTTCCGGCGGCGCTGGCAGATACCAGGAAGCCATTGCGGGAGGGTTGCAGTTTCAGGGACAGGGATTCGTAGCCGAAGCGTTTGGCCGCGCTGACCACCCCGCTCCAGAACTCCTGAATCTGCGGGAAATCCAGTTTTGCGGAAACTCCGAGCGACAGGGAAAGGGCCCGAGGCTTGGCCATCTGCGCGTATAGCGCACCGGTTACGGCCACTATGGTCTTGAACCCCAGGTGTTTCAGGGGGAAGTATACAAGGTCGAAGTCTATGCCCTCGCTCAGCAGGCGGGAAACCTGCACAACACGGTCTTTCCCCGTGGAGGAGAAAATTCCGTCGCCGCTGTTTTCTGCGTAGCCGGTGCCTTCAAAAAGCAGCCTCAGGGCTTCCTTCCTGCCGATTTCAGCAAATTTGCGCTCCTCCATTACAGATTGCGGAGCAGGTTATTCAGGTTGACCTTCCGGTCAATTATCTCTTTCAGGCTGTCGATGCTTACGCGCTCTTGAGTCATAGTGTCGCGGTCGCGGACAGTGACGCAGCGGTCTTCGAGCGACTGGTGGTCTACGGTGATGCAGAAAGGCGTGCCTATGGCATCCTGCCTGCGGTAGCGCTTGCCGATGGAATCCTTTTCTTCGTACTGGCAGTTGAAATCGTATTTCAGCAGGTCCATCACTTCCTGCGCAAGTTCAGGCAGGCCGTCCTTCTTGACCAGCGGCAGCACTGCGGCTTTCACCGGCGCGAGCGGTGCGGGAATAGAGAGCACCACGCGGGTTTCCCCGTTCTCGAGCTGCTCCTCCTTGTAAGAATGGCTCAGCACTGCAAGCACCATGCGGTCTACGCCGATACTGGTTTCCACCACATAGGGTGTGTATGCCCTGTTCTCGTCCGGATCGAAGTATTCAATCTTCTTTCCGCTGAACTTCTGGTGGTTGCCCAGGTCGAAGTCTGTGCGGCTGTGAATGCCTTCCAGTTCCTTGAAACCGAAGGGGAAGTTGAACTCTATATCGGTTGCTGCATTGGCATAGTGGGCGAGTTTCTCATGGTCGTGGAAACGGTAGTTCTCTGCTCCCATACCCATATTCACATGCCATTTCATGCGGTTTTCCTTCCACTTGGCAAACCAGTCGAGTTCCGTGCCGGGTTTGATGAAGAACTGCATCTCCATCTGTTCAAATTCGCGCA
>JAGAAU010000012.1 GCA_017615135.1 Bacteroidales bacterium
AATAGCGACAAGTGGATAAAAAGAAACTCGTAGTGCTTACCGGCGCCGGAGTAAGCGCCGAAAGCGGACTCGGGACCTACCGCGACAACGGCGGGCTCTGGGACAGGTATGACCCTATGGAGGTGGCATCGGACCGCGGATGGAGGAGGAACCCCGGGCTGGTCCTGGATTTCTATAACATGCAGAGGGAAAAACTGCAGACGTGCGCGCCCAACGCAGCCCATAAAGCCATCGCTTCCCTTGAAAGCGACTGGGATGTGCAGGTAATAACCCAGAACGTGGACAACCTGCATGAGAGGGCCGGCAGCAGCAAAGTGCTCCACCTGCACGGAGAGGTTACCAAGGTACGGCCGGAGAACTGCTGCAACGAGGCCGACGGGTTCTCAGAGAAATTCGTCCGCGACGTAGGCTATGGCAGGGTGTCGCTCGGAGACCTTGCAGAAAACGGAGCCCAGCTGCGTCCGCACATAGTATTTTTTGGAGAAGCGGTACCCAAGATGCAGGAAGCGGTTCAAATGGTATCCCAGGCAGACCTTATGCTGATAGTCGGTACCTCCCTGAGCGTTTATCCCGCCGCGAGCCTCTACGGCTTCACCCAGCCGGGCACCCCGATATACATAATAGACCCTGCCGACGTGAATACCGGCAGCCGCGGGATGCATCATATCAAAAAAACCGCCGTGGAAGGCATGAAAGATTTCATCGAGATTTTGAAATCAAAATAAAAGTATTACCTTTGCAGCCGCTATAAAAAAAGGAGGTGATTAGAAAATGATTATAGTACCTGTAAAGGAAGGCGACAACATCGAACGCGCTCTTAAGAAATTCAAGAGAAAATTCGAGAAGACCGGTGCAGTCCGCGAACTCCGCGCCCGCAAGAACTTCGAGAAACCTTCCGTAAAGAAGCGTCAGGCGAAGATGAAGGCCATCTACGTCCAGCACCTCCAGCTCCAGGACGAGCAGTAATTCCCAACAAGGCATTCTAACCTTTTTATATCAGTAAAGGTGAACCGGTCGAAAGATCTGGTTCATCTTTTTTTTGAGGTGAGCGGAAAAATTCTTAGTATTGTATTTTGAACCCTATCATATCACAAAATGAAACTTTTACGTTCGCTTACCCTGGTTTTTGCAGCCGCACTTTTCATCACCTGCGCCCCTGTAACCCCCGAAGTTCCCGAGAATCCAGACGACACCGAGCAGACGGATCCGGACAATCCGGACAACCCGGATAACCCCGACAATCCTGACAACCCCGATAATCCAGACAACCCGGATACTCCGGATACCCCCGACACTCCGGATACCCCGGACACACCCGACACACCTGATACGCCAGGCCCGGTTGAGGGGACTACCGTGTTCTACCTGGATTTCGGTTCCGGATCTTATACCGGCTACCTCACGAACAGCACCGAGTGGCAAACCGCCACAGGCGACGGCAGCGCTACTGTAGAATACCTGTCGTGGAACGCAAGCGTCCGCAACGACAATTACGGCTCCGCCGGCAATATCGGCACCTACGACGGCGCTTCCGGGCACAGTTACGTGAGGCTGACACATAGCAACGGCAAATTCGGGTATCTTACCATCTGCAACATCAACACCTGCGGGTTCAGCAACTTCAACCTCAATTTCGGAGCCGCTCAGGGCAGCGACGTTATGAGGGTGGAAGCCAGCGCGGACGGAGAGGAGTGGACCAGCATCAGCTACAGCTGCGCCGACACCTACAACCACTGGGGTCCAGCCCACGGCTCATTCTCGGTTTCAGGCGTAAGCAAATTATACCTCAGGTTCTCGCTGCTTATGGAGTATTCCACCAGCTATAAGTACGGAGCCAACATAGACGACATACGCCTTAGCTCATCCGACACTCCTTCCGGCACTGTCATATACGGTAACGGCGGCGGAGACGTCCAGCAGGGCATAAACAAATATGCGGAACTCCCCGTATTCGACAACTCCAACAAGGACTATTATTATAACACCTTGTTCGCCACCACGGCTCGCAGCAACAAGACAGTAAGGAACTATTCCTTCTGTTACGACAAACGCAGGCACAACCCCATCTGGGTGGCATTCCCTATGCACAGCATCTATGCAGAAGGTTCCGGACGCTCCAAGGACGATTACGGCAACGACCCCTGGCAGCCTTATCCCGGACTCGACGTCTCCGAGCAGTCTATAATCTGGGACATCGCCGGCACAGGTTACATGTACTGGACCTTCGAAGCTCCACAGAGCCAGTACCGCACATGGACAAAAGGACATCTCTGTATGTCTTCCAGCCGCGCAGGTGCCAATCTTGACATCAACCTGCAGACTTTCTATCCGGTGAACATCGCTCCCCAGACCTCAGCGGCGCCCTTCGGCACCCTTTGGGGCAAAACGGAAGACCTCCACTGGCAGCGCGGATCTGAAATCTGCCCGGATACACTCTATGTGGTGGCCGGCTGCCATTATGCAGACGAGCAGTGGATTGAGTACGATGCCGCAAATTACAACGATCACAGCAGCTATTCCAAGCCCTGTGTAATACCTAGCCATCAGTACAAACTCTTCCTGCGCACCAGAAGCGGTTATACGGGAAAAGCTGTCCAGGACTGCACGGCAGACCAGCTGAAATCCATAGCTTTCCTGCTGCCTTCCATAATACCCGCAGGGTATTCAGAAGACATTGCCGATTATGCAGTCTCCGTGGAAGAAATCGAAAAGCTTACCGGAATAACCTTCTTCCCGGGAATCCCCGAAGCGGTAAAACAGCAGTGCGAGGTATCCGACTGGTCTCTGTAACAGATTCATGGAAAGACAATTAAAGGTAAAGAAGGTGGCTGTTCCTGCGGGGACTGCCGCCTTTGCCGTCCCTGCCATACTGGACACTCATGAAGTATCCTTCCATGCGATAGACTGCGTTAACTGGCCAGAAGAGTATCCCTACAAACCAGAGGTGGAATTCCGCTGCGCACATAACGGCAGCGAACTGTTCCTGGAATTCAGGGTAAACGAGCGCGCCGCAATGGCTGTTACCGGAGAAGACCAGGGGCCTGTATGGGAAGATTCCTGCGTGGAGTTCTTTGCGGCCTTCCCCGGCCAGGATGCGGAACCCGCTAAGCGGGAGTACTACAACTTTGAATGCAACTGCATAGGCAAACTGCTGCTGAAGCACGGAATCAGCGGCGAACGCAGCAATGCTCCGGAGAGCGTCATCAAAGCTGTAAGACGCTGGACATCCCTTGGCAGCGAGCCGTTCGCCGAGCGCGGACCTGTGCATTGGAATCTGGTGGAAATCATCCCCATAGAGGCTTTTTACAAAGACCAGCCCCAAAAATTCGACGGTCTTGAAATGTATGCTAACTTTTACAAATGCGGAGACAAACTGAGCGTTCCGCACTTCCTGTCATGGGCTCCGATTGATTTTCCCCGGCCGAATTTCCACCTGTCGGCCTTCTTCGGCAAACTCATATTCGGCTGCGCCGCACTGCTGGCACTCCTGACTGGCTGCAGCAAAAATCCCGAAAACCTTATAGAAACGTATCCGAACCGCCAGATAAACGGGCAGGCGCTAAGTGACTGGTCTTTCAGCCGCGACGGCCAGAGCTGGGAGGAGGTAACCACCCCCCACTCCTACAATGCCC
>JAGAAU010000106.1 GCA_017615135.1 Bacteroidales bacterium
GTTCCTCTCTTCACTGCTTGGAGGAGTGCTGGGAATATTGTTCCTGATACCGTTCCGGAAGTACTGTGTGAAGGAGATGGACGGCAAGTACCCCTTCCCCGAAGCTACTGCCACCACCCAGGTGCTGGTGAGCGGCGAGAGCGGGGGCAAGGATGCTAAAATTCTCATAGCCAGCGGCCTGATAGGCGGTCTGTACGATTTTGCGATTGCTACCTTCGGAGCCTGGGGCGAGACTCTGAGCACCACTGTCCTGCATGTGGGCAGGGTGGTGTCAGACAAGGCCAAGGTGGTCCTGAAACTCAATACCGGCGCTGCAGTGCTCGGTCTGGGCTATATTGTGGGATTGAAGTATGCGTTCATTATCTGCTGCGGCTCCCTGCTGGTCTGGCTTGTCGTTATCCCCCTCATCAATCTTCTGTCCGGCGGGCCGGTCATAGACCTGCTCGGGGCCGGCGCTACGCATGAGGCAATATCGGCCATGTCTCCGGAAGATATTTTTAAGGCGTACGGCAGGCATATCGGCATCGGCGGTATAGCAACTGCGGGCATTATCGGTATTGTCCGGTCTTTCGGCGTCATCAAGAGCGCCGTTTCGCTCGCGGTCGGGGAGTTCGGCAAGAAGAGGAATGTCGGTGACGCCGAGGAGGTGGAACGCACCCAGAGAGACCTTTCCATGCGTACCGTGGTTATGGGAATTGCGGTGGCTCTGCTTGGAATATTTGCGTTCTTTGCCTTCGGTGGAGTAGTGGACAATGTCTGGCAGGCTCTGGTAGGGGTGCTCGTGGTGGCTCTCATAGCTTTCCTTTTCACAACCGTAGCGGCCAATGCCATTGCTATAGTGGGCTCCAACCCAGTCAGCGGAATGACAATAATGACATTGATAATCACCGCATTGGTGCTTATCGCTACTGGCCTTAAAGGAGATTCTGGAATGGTTGCGGCCCTGTTGGTTGGCGGAGTGGTCTGCACGGCGCTCTCTATGGCCGGCGGTTTCATTACGGACCTGAAGATAGGCTACTGGATAGGTACTACCCCGGCCAAGCAGGAAGGTTGGAAATTCCTCGGTACGCTGGTGGCTGCCGCTACCGTCGGCGGCGTTATGCTGGTGCTCAACAAAACCTACGGCTTTGTGGGCGACGGGGCCATGGCGGCTCCTCAGGCTAATGCCATGGCTGCCGTGATCAAACCGCTTATGAGCGGTGGCAGCGCTCCCTGGTTCCTGTATGGAATTGGCGCTCTGATAGCCCTGGTACTCACTTTCTGCAAGGTGCCTGCACTGGCTTTCTGCCTTGGAATGTTCATTCCTCTGGATTTGAACCTGCCGCTGCTGGTGGGAGGTGCCATTTCCTGGTATGTCGGCAGCCGCAGCAAGGATGCAGCCGTCAATAAGAAACGCACCGATAAGGGTACCCTGATAGCCAGCGGATTCATTGCCGGCGGCGCCCTCATGGGTGTGGTTTCCGCAGTGCTCAAGTTCGCGAATGTAGACCTGTTCCTTGGTTCCTGGAATGCTGCCGCAGAGGGGCTGCCCTCCATGGCGGAAAAGATTGCTATTGTCCCGTTCCTGCTGCTCTGCCTCTATATGATAAGGGCATCTATGAAAGTTGAGAAATAATACCAAATCAGCGTTATGGAAAAGTTGTTGGAAAGATTTCTGCGGTATGTGGCCGTGGATACGCAAAGTGACGAAAATTCGGAAAGTCAGCCTTCTACGGCAAAGCAGCTGAATCTGCTGCGGATGCTGCGCGATGAGCTGGAGGCGATGGGTTTGAAGGACGCGGTGCTCGACGAGTACGGTTATGTTATGGCTTCCATTCCCTCGAATATAGACAAGGAGGTGCCGGCGATAGGTTTCATTGCACACGTGGATACTTCTCCCGATGCGTCTGGTGCGGGGGTTAAACCGCAGATAATCAAAGATTACGACGGCGCCGATATAGCTCTGCGAGGAGTTCCCGGGCTGCTGCTCTCACCGGCGGAATTCCCCGAGCTGCTCGCCCATAAGGGGGAGACCATCATCACTACGGACGGAACCACCCTGCTGGGGGCCGACGACAAGGCCGGAGTAGCGGAAATTATGGATGCCGTTCAGTACATCTGCGCTCATCCGGAGTTCAAACACGGTAAAATCTGCATAGGGTTCACTCCCGACGAGGAAATTGGTCGCGGAGTTGTAAAGTTCGACGTGCCGCGCTTTGGCGCAGACTATGCCTATACAATGGACGGCGGCGACGTTGGTGAGCTGGAGTTCGAGAATTTTAATGCAGCAGGTGCGAAGATTCATATCCAGGGCAGGAACGTGCATCCCGGGTATGCCAAGGGCAAGATGCGCAATGCCATACGCATTGCCGAGGAGTTCGATTCTCTGCTCCCGGCCGGCCAGAAACCTGAATATACCCAGGGCTACGACGGCTTCTTCCACCTTATCTCTTTCGAAGGCACGGTTGAGGAGGCAAATCTTACCTATATTATAAGGGATCACGACGCGCAGCTTTATGAAGACCGAAAGGCCTTTGTTCAGGAGTGCACTGAATTCATCAATAAGAAGTACGGCGCCGGAACCGCCACTGCCGAGGTTAAGCACCAGTATTACAATATGCGCAAGCAGGTAGAACCTCACTATCATATTGTGGAGAAGGCGATTCGAGCCATGGAGATGGCGGGTGTGGAACCACGTATCCAGCCTATACGTGGCGGTACAGACGGGGCCAATCTCTCCTTTAAGGGCCTTCCGTGCCCCAATATCTTTGCTGGCGGACTGAACTTCCACGGCAAGATGGAATGGGTTTCGCTGCAGAATATGGAAAAGGCTGCTGCGGTGATACTGAATATCATAGGCCTGTACGCCGAATAAAGGAGTAAAAAAAATCTAAAAAAAATTTGCCACTTTGAAAAAAGTGTGTATCTTTGCATCCCCTTTGAACAAGGGGTATAAAAATTACGTTCTTTGA
>JAGAAU010000107.1 GCA_017615135.1 Bacteroidales bacterium
GAAGTCTCCCTCGCCGATTTTCACCTGACCGTTGGAGAAGCGGTTCACATAGACACCTTTCTTTACGGAGGAAATCAGGTCTTCGAGGGTGCCGTCGCTGCCGTTTTCCATGTAGGTCGCCCGCATCCGGGGGATGGGGTTGTAGCGGAAGCTCTCGCGCCTGCCGTTGCCGGTGGGCGGCAGATGAAAGAATTTTGCGCTGATGCGGTCGTGCAGGAAGGAAGTCAGCACTCCGTCCGTAACCATCGCGGTCTTTTGCGCAGGAACCCCTTCGTCGTCGAAATTGCAGGCACCCCTGTTCCCGGGGATGGTGCCGTCATCTACTATGGTGATGCCTCTGCGGCAGATGCGTTTACCGATTTTTCCGCTGAAGACAGACTGGTTCTTTCGGATGAAATCTGCTTCGAATGCGTGTCCCATAGCCTCGTGCAGCAGAATTCCCGATGCGCCGGCTCCCATCACCACGCTCATTTTTCCGCCCTTTGGTCTCCTGGCCGCGAAGGCTTCGTCCACTCCTTCCACCGCCTCGGCCGCCAGCTCGGAAATAAGGGCTTCGCTCAGCATCTCGGCTCCCGCGCGGAAACTCCTGCTGGCGGAATTGTTGATACTGCGCCCATCGGAAGTGAAAATTACCGTTACGGCGATGCTGCCCATGGGACGCAGGTCGCAGCAGAGTTCGCGCAGGGAATTGTACATCAGCACTTCGCTTACATCTGAATTGAAAGCGGCGATAACTTTGTCTGTGCGGGGTTCGCGGCGGCGTATTTCAGCCTCCAGGCGGTTCAGCCAGGGGATGACAGCTGCCGATTCGGTGTCGCGCCAGTCCTGGGTGAAGGGATAGAGGCCGGCTCCGGAAGTGCCGAGTTCATGGGCAGTGCCAGTGACACCGGCCGCATCGAAGGCCGCTGTTGCAGTTGTGGCCGCGTTGCCCGATGCAATGCTTGCGGCGGCCCTGGCTGCATTTCTCAGTGCTTTGAGTTCCGTAGTCTCCGCATAGGCGTAGCCGGTCTTCTCTCCGCTTAGCACGCGTATCCCGCAGCCATAGTCTTCGTGCCTTCCTCCGGACGTTACCGCAGAATCTCTCAGGGTAAGGGAGAAGAAGGATGAAAATTCGAAGTAGAGGTCGCACCAGTCGCCGCCGTCGCAAAGGCCGTCGGAAATTATTGTGTCCAGATCCGCCATGCGGAGTCTGAAAGTGTTTTCAAGCATCCTCGTGGCCTTGTTCATATTCCTCCAGGGTGTTCAGGATTCTCCTGTATTTTTCGTTGTCCTTTATCATTACTATTCCGCCGGATCCTTCAGCTATCACTGAAAACGGGGTGGTTGAGTTGTCTGCCAGTACCCAGCGGTCGCTTAGTTTGCTGTAGATGTTGAAGAAGTACTGCTGCCCCATGTAGTAGCGTCTGCGTACTGTTTCTTCGGGGATGTTGTGCCCTCCGGCCTCTACCCGTGCCTTCACCCGTTTGATGGCCAGTTCTGGGGAATTCAGCCAGAAGTACAGTATGGTTATGGAGTATCCCCGCTCCCTGGCAGTGTTGATGGTGTTCACGAGGGTTCTGGTGGCCAGGGTAGTCTCTATGCAGAAATCTTCGTAATGGCGGAGAAGGGACTTGATTTTCAGTAGCATATACCGGCTGGCGGAGACTGCCGCGAGGGAGGGGTCGAAGGGGGAGAGGCTCTTGGCGAACTCGTCTGAATTCACGAACTCCCGGCATTCCAGCATTTCGGGAAGCAGAGTGTAGGAAGCGGTGGTTTTTCCCGCTCCGTTACAGCCCGATATGATGTATAGCCTAGGCATTGCTTACTCCGTATCCGAACAGGGCAAAATCTCCCCGTACAGGGTCTTCCGGCCAGATTTCGCGGAAGGCGTCCGTGATTTCCTCCGCCGTGGCCATGCAGGCCTGCCTGCGGCAGGTAAGTCCGAGTGCGAGTGCCTGAGTGTGTACGTGCACGTCCAGCGGCATAATTAGGCTCGCAGGGGAAGTGTGCGTCCAGAGCCCGAGGTCTACCTTTCCGTCGCGCCTGACCATCCAGCGCCGCATCATGTTGATTTTCTTGCAGGCGGCGTGCCTGTCTTCCTTCTGGCCGTAGATTTCAGTGCGGATTTCCTGAACGGAAAGTTTTTCCAGGGAATCGCAGGCGGTGTAGAAGCCTTTCAGGCGGCCGCAGATGGCAGCGATTTCGCTCCATCTCACCGTGCGGTGGGCGCTGCCTTCATCGCAGCGCCAGCGGCCGCCCATCACATATTCGTATGGTTTCCACTGCATTTCGTCGAACAGACGGGCGCAGTCCCTTACTATCATGGAACGGCGTCCCCAGGCAAAGTGCGCAGAGAAAATGGCGGAAATTTCAATGTCCTGCAGAGAAGCTCCCGAGTCTGCGAATTTCCTGGGGAAGGCTATGGGGTCTTCCCTGAAATACTGCGGGTCGTTATACTTACGTTCCCACTCCCGGAGCTGTCCTGCAAGTTTCTGATCCATTTATGCTGTAGCGGCCTCGAGTTTTTTGAGCATTGCGAACATTACCAGACCGGAAATGACGCACAGGGCCATCAGAACAGTCCAGTTAACCCAGAGGGGCACGTTGTCCCAGAGCATGGAAGGTATGGAGCTCAGGTAGTTGCCTATTGCTGTGGATGCAAACCAAAGACCCATCATGAGACCCTTGTACTTGGGAGGGGCTACCTTGGAAACGAAGGAAATGCCCATGGGGGAGAGCAGCAGCTCTGCGAAGGTGAGTACCAGATAGGTGGAGATGAGGTAGGTGGGCACCACGGGGTCCGGAGACACTCCGCCGGAGGCAATGAGCTCCGATGGTGCCGGCTGCCCGTTAGATGCGAGCAGCATAATCAGGTATCCTACCGCCGCCACGAACATTCCGAGGCCTATTTTTCGCGGGGCCGAGGGTTCCTTGCCCTTGTTTGCCAGAGCGCCGAAGATTGCCATCGACACCGGTGTGAGGGCCACCACGAAGAAGGGATTGAACTGCTGGAACTGCTGGGGCAGGATGCCGATGGTGGAATCCATGCCCTTGTAGAGGAGGTATGCGCCGCCCCACAGGCCCAGGGTGACTAAACCGCAGATGAACTGCCCTTTCCTGGACTCGGACTGAATTGTGCCGAAGAAGGTGTATACCGATACTGCGATGAGAGCGAGCGCCCAGATGTTGAATCCTATCTTGAGCGGACCTTCCACCGAGGTCTGGGTGTAATCCCGTGCAAAGTAAGTGA
>JAGAAU010000108.1 GCA_017615135.1 Bacteroidales bacterium
ATTCCCTTTATGCTGCACGTGCCCAATATCAATATGGTCATCGTGGACGTAGAACGCTATCTGCAGGATTCTTTCCCGGACGCCCTCCGTGAAAAATATCCCGGCCTGCCGGTCCTGCCCAATCCCACACGTGAGGAGTTCTTCAAGTTCGGCAGCACCTCCGGCTGCATCGTCCTGCATACCCTCACCACCGAATCCCCGCTGGACAGCTTCGAAGGCATTTCTGTCCCGCAGATGGAGAAAATGCTGGTGGACATCGTCCTCAACCCGGAATTCGACTTCCTTCAAGGCAGCGAACTCAGCAGGGTTTACAGGGAAGCCTTCTCCTCTTATGCCATCTCCCGCCCGCGCCTGCTCCGCTACGCCCAGCGCCGCGGATGCTTGGAAAAGATACAGCAACTGATAGACTGATACCTACAGGCGCATGATATTCCGTTCGGCGGAATACGACATGGCCATCTATTAAACAGGAGAGCCCTTTCGGTCCCTGCGGGATAAAAGCCCGCGCTCTCTGAAAAACGGAATCCCCTACAGCGCCGCTATCTGTTCAATGGAGAGCCCGGTGGCTTGGGAGATTTGCTCAACGGGAACTTTGATATCTCGTAACCTGCGGGCGATATCGTTCCGCCCTTCGGCTAGACCCTCGGCCCGTCCCTCGGCCCGGGCCCAGGCTTTTTGAGCGAGTATGTCGATTTCGGTTCTCATAATCTCTTCGTATTTGTGTTGATCCGCCACGCTCATATTCGCGAAGGCAGACCGCTCATACAGTTTTCTAATAAATTCGTCTTCAAAGTTCTCGGGAACTTTGTCTACTGTGTGCATATACTTCAGCGACCAGGCAAACTGTTCCAGCAGTGTGGTACATTTCATCGCTTTGTCCTTGCCCCATTTGAGCCTTTCCAACTCAAGATAGACGAACTTGAGCGCCCCTGTCATTGGCTCACCGTTTCCATCGCAGCGCAGACAGTAACGGCTTAATAGCCCTTCTTCCAACGCATCTTCGCTCTCGTGCGGAAGTGTAAAGTTCAGGAAACTCACCACATACACCGGCATCAGGCTGTAATCCATCTTGTCGGAGGTGTCACCCCGCTTTGCTGCCTCCCGGCGTTTCTGAACCTTCTGTTCAAGCTGTTCCCGTATAGGGAAGGTGGAGTAGCATAGCATCCTGTCCATAAAACTCGTTTGCTGCGAGTGTTGCATTTCAACGATGAAGCTTTCTCCGTCATCCCCCGTGCAGTAGATGTCAAAGGTAGAATTTTTGTCGGAAATAGCCAAACCGTGTTGTTCTCTGTCTTTGAGTACAAGGGAGTTTATTTTCTTTCCAGGCAGGATGAGCTCCAGCATCTTGATAATCAGCGGTTCGTTACCTGGTGCAAAAATTACGAGCTTGAAGGCTTCGTCATACGTTAAATTCGCATAAATTTGTTCCATCGTTCAAAAAATTTGTGGAACGCAATAATATGCCTGGAAAACGTAAAAAAATCGTAAAAACGTAAAACTTTTCCCAGAAACATAAAAACTTTGGCAGCCGCCCCATTACCGATTTGTGTAGAATTTTTGTAAATTTGCGGCGCAAATGAGTTAAAAATCCATAAATCTTTATAAAAATGCATATCATTCAAGTTACAGGAAGGGAAATCCTCGACTCAAGAGGTAACCCTACGGTTGAAGTTGAAGTTATCCTCGAATCCGGTGTCAAGGGCGTAGCAGCCGTTCCCTCCGGAGCATCCACTGGCGAGAACGAAGCGCTCGAACTGCGCGACGGCGACAAGAAGCGCTACGGCGGCAAGGGTGTGCTGAAGGCAGTTGCGAACGTTAATGACGTTATCGCTCCGGCAATCGTCGGAATGTCCGCACTCGAGCAGAGGGCTATCGACAAGACCATGATCGAACTCGACGGCACTCCCACCAAGAGCAAACTCGGCGCAAACGCCATTCTGGGTGTTTCCCTCGCAGTCGCTCACGCAGCTGCAGCATATCTCGACATGCCCCTTTACCGCTATATCGGCGGCACCAACACTTATGTGCTGCCCGTTCCGATGATGAATATCATCAATGGCGGCGCCCACTCCGATGCCCCCATCGCATTCCAGGAGTTCATGATCCGTCCTGTGGGCGCCTCTTCCGAAGCTGAGGCCGTTCGCATGGGTGCAGAAGTGTTCCACGCACTCCAGAAGGTTCTGAAGGGCCGCGGATGCTCCACCGCAGTAGGTGACGAGGGTGGTTTTGCCCCCGCGCTGAAGGGTATCGACGACGCTCTCGACTGCATCATCGAAGCTATCAAGGCCGCAGGTCTCGAGCCCGGCAAGGACGTTACCATCGCTATGGACTGCGCTGCTTCCGAATTCTGCTTCAAGGATGAGGACGGCAAGTTCTGGTACGATTACAAGCAGCTCAAGGACGGCAAGAAGAAGGATCCCAAGGGAAAGAAACTCTCCTCCGACCAGCAGATTAAATATCTCCAGAAACTCATCGAGAAGTACCCTATCGATTCTATCGAAGACGGTATGAGCGAGGAAGACTGGGACGGTTGGGTGAAACTCACCAAAGCAGTGGGCAACAAGTGCCAGCTGGTGGGCGACGACCTCTTCGTTACCAACGTGAAATATCTCCGCAAGGGTATTGAACTCGGCGCAGGTAACTCCATCCTCATCAAGGTGAACCAGATTGGCTCCCTGACCGAGACTCTGGACGCTATCGAGATGGCGCACCGCAACGGCTACACCACTGTGACTTCGCACCGTTCCGGCGAGACCGAAGACACCACTATCGCGGACATCGCGGTTGCCACCAACAGCGGTCAGATCAAGACCGGTTCCCTGAGCCGCACAGACCGTATCTGCAAATACAACCGTCTTATGAAGATCGAACTCGAGCTTGGCGACACCTGCCGCTACGGTTACGAGAAGATCAAATAATTCACGGATAGATACATTAATAAGGCGTCCTGGACCATAAATCCGGGACGCTTTTTTTATCTATTTATGAGAATTTGACTATCTTAGCGAGGATTTAAAACTTATTCGGATGTTTTACGAGACACCAACACTACTGGTTCTCCCGTTCGAACAGGACGAGGGACTTATGTCTGCAAGCCCGCAAGCTGGCGGCAATGAATCTTATGTTACTGAAGACTGGGACCAATATGTTAACTGATATGAAAACGAACAAGATAATAATTGCCGCATTGGTGGCATCCGTATTTTTTTCCTGCACCCGCGAGCTTGAAGGGCCTGAATCCGCGCAGAAAGGTGTAGACCTCGAATTCACCGCAGAATGGGCTGAGGAAGGCCTTCCCGACAGCCGTACCGTCCTTCAGGAAGACGGCAGCAGCGTCTGGTGGACTACAGATGAAGCAATCAACGTGTTTTTCGGGACGATGAGTTCAGGAATGTTCACGTCTACCAATGCCGAACCGCAGGCCAGGGTCAGTTTTGTGGGAACCATGACATCTTTTGTGGGAGATCTGGAAAGTGAAAACCCGAAGCCGGCCTACTGGGCGGTTTATCCCTACGATGAGGCAAACAGTTGCGACGGAGAGAGCGTAAGTCTCAAGATTGCAGGTACGCAGACATCGGTATCCGGCAGTTTTGCAGACAAATTCATGCCGGCGGTTGCAAAGAGCGAATCTTTCCTTCTGCCGTTCTATAATGTCTGCGGTGGCGTCTGCTTCTCGGTCGGCCGTCCCGGCATCTGCAAGGTGGTATTCACTTCCCTCGACAACAGCCCCATGGCGGGTCAGGTGAAAGTCGGATTCGGAGAAGACGGCAAGCCGGTTGTGCTGGATGTTACGGATCCGTTGGATAATATAGTGGTAAACAGTCCGGAAGGCGGATTCGAGCCCGGGGTAAAATATTATGCCACGATGATACCGTGCACCCACAGTATGGGAATGAAGATTTCCATGTTCACGGAGGTGTCCAAGGCTGAACGCAGTATAGAAAGCAGCCTCACCGTTAAGCGCTCGACCTTTGGAGTTCTGACCGAGATAGACAAGGGTCTGGAATTCGACAGCGGAGTTCCGGTGCCTGAAATTGTGGATCTGGGACTCTCGGTCAAATGGGCATCCAGCAACCTCGGTTCCTTCTTGCCGGAAGGTCCCGGTATGATGCTGGCCTGGGGCGAAGTGGTTTCCAAGCCGGCATGTACCTGGGATAATTATAAATGGTACGATGACGGCAATCTCTGCAAATATTATGACGTAGACCACAAGATTTTGCTGGATAGTGAAGACGATGCGGCGGAGCTTAGCCTTGGAGGCCTCTGGCGTATGCCGTTGAAAGGAGAGCTGGAAGAACTTGAAGATAATTGTACCTGGGAATGGAACGTGATAAACGGCACCCCCGGCTATAGGATAACCAGCAATGTGCCAGGATTCGAGGACAAATGGATATTCCTTCCTGCTGCCGGGTATAATGACAATGGTCTTGTTTATGCCGGCGAAAACGGATGGTATTGGGCAAAGAACCTGAACAAAGATAATGCTGAGGAGGCTTATTCCCTGACATTAGAGCCTTCATACTATTCTGTATATCCGAGATATAGGGTATGCGGCGGTTCTATCAGGCCGGTTTACGGGGAAGTGCCCCATGTTACCGGTCTGAACATGGACATGGCAACTTTGAGCCTGACTGAAGGAGAATGTGCCATGCTTTCTGTCATAACTATACCTGCGGTAGTCTGTGATGATGGAATGACCTGGTCCAGCAGCAATCCTGCAGTGGCCGATGTGGAAAACGGTTGTGTGCATGCTGTTTCTCCCGGTACTGCAACAATTACCGCCACATCTATGGATGGTGGATATACGGCGGACTGTACCGTTATTGTTGCTGCATACGCGGGCGCTCCTGAGATTATAGACCTCGGCCTTTCAGTCAAATGGGCGGCATGCAACCTCGGTGCAAATTCCCCGGAAGCTCCAGGCTGGCTTGTTGCATGGGGTGAAATCTCCACCAAAACCCAATATGACTGGTCTAACTACACCTGGGGTGAAAGCACTAATTCTCTGCTTAAATACAACACAGAATACGATTACGGAAGTGTCGATAACAAGGTTGTTCTGGATCCCGAGGATGATGCGGCTTACCGCGCCCTCGGCGGGAGCTGGCGCATCCCTACCAGGGGGGAGATGGAGGAGTTGCTGCAGAATTGTATCTGGGAAGATGCAACGGTGAACGGAGTCAATGGAATCCGGTATACAAGCACGGTAAGCGGATACGAAGGCAAGTCCATTTTCCTTCCTTTGACTGGTTTCTACTGTTCATCGGATTACTATTCCAATCAATTTAACTATTGGACATCGACGCTGAATGTCGGTTATCCGGTCGAGGCCTGTTATTGCAGAGGATTTGACTGCATTCCCGAATATCGTTGTTACGGTATGTCCGTACGTCCGGTATATGGCGAGTTCTCCCATGTAACTGATATCAAGCTGAATAAGACGGAGCTTTCGCTGGTCTTCGGGGAGTCTTTCACGCTGAAAGCCTATCTGATACCGGCCAATGCCTCCAATCAGATGGTAACATGGAGCAGTTCAGATCCTGAAACGGTTTCGGTTAGCGATGGAGTAGTGTATGCCCATGCAGTAGGAACTGCTACCATCAGCGTTACTTCCTTAGACGGTGGCAAAACTGCAAGCTGCCAAATCACGGTGAAAAGTGAAGTGCCTGTCCCGGAAAAGGTAGACCTTGGCCTTTCAGTAAAATGGGCCAGCTTTAATCTTGGCGCCTCAAGGCCGGAAGGTATTGGCTGGCTGCTGCCCTGGGGCGCTGTTAATCCGCAAAGCGACTGCAGCGGCTGGGAGGAGTATCCCTTGTACGATTCGGGCATTACAAAGTATAACGATGTAGACGGCAAGACAACTCTTGAGGCGGTGGATGATGCCGCACAGGTGTGGCTTGGCGGTTCCTGGCGTATGCCTACCATGGAAGAGTGTCTGGAACTCATCGATGAATGCGATTGGGTGCCGGCCACTTTTAACGGGATTCACGGATTCATGGTAATGAGTAAGAAGAGCGGCTTTGAGGACAGGAGTATTTTCCTCCCCAATGCAGGTTATCTTGGATGGAGAATACAGTCCCAGGGCGATTACGGTTACTATTGGGCATCTACGACATGTCCTGAAGATTACAACCAGGCAGGGAACTTCTACTTCTCGGATGGAGCGTATTACGGCTATGAAGCGCGGTGTTTCGGCCAGTCCATCCGTCCCGTTTCCGATTAGGTTCGTACAGCTAGTGCTTAAAGTGACGGACGCCGGTGAAGAGCATGGAGATACCAAGCTCGTCGGCTTTGCGGATGCAGTCTTCGTCGCGGATGCTGCCACCAGGCTGAACTATAGCGGTTACGCCGTATTTTGCTGCAAGGGAAACAGTGTCGTCGAAGGGAAGGAAGCCGTCGGATGCCAGCACCAGACCTGAAGTAAAACCAGCTTCGGCGGCCTGCTCAAGGGCGATTTTCGCTGAACCGACCCGGTTTGTCTGTCCGGCACCGATTCCTGCGGTATGCCCGTCCCGCACAACTGCAATCGCATTGGATTTTACGTGCTTGACTATGCGCCAGCCAAAATCGAGGTCGGCGAGCAAGGCGTCGGAAGGTTTGGCGGCAGTTACGCACATGGATGCATCTACCTTCTCTACCTGAGTGTCCAGCCGCTGCGAGAGCAATCCTCCATTTACGCTGATATACTGCTGCTCCAGAGCCACGTTACGGGACATGTCCACCTCCATAAGCCGGAGGTTCTTCTTGGCGGAAAGGATTTCCAGCGCCTCTGGGGTGAATGAAGGGGCGATTACTATTTCCAGGAAAATCGGCTTCATCCCAAGGGCTATTTCCGCCGTAAGGGGGCGGTTAACAGCAACTATCCCACCGTAGATACTTACCTTGTCGGCCTCATATGCAGCCTTCCAGGCATCTTCGATTGTGCCCCCAACGGCCGCTCCGCAGGGGTTCATGTGCTTCAGAGCCACGCAGAACGGTTCCTCGAAATCCCGCACCACGTTCAATGCCGCATTGGCATCCTGAATATTGTTGTAAGAAAGCTCCTTGCCCTGCAGTTGACGCCCGAATGCAAGTGAGAAAGGTTCAGGTTTCGGGCCTGCATAGAAATTCGCACTCTGGTGAGGATTCTCGCCGTATCTTAGCGGCTGCTTCAGGTCGTATTCGAGGAAAAGTTTTTCGGGAAGCCCGGCCTGTGCACGCATATAGCCTGCAATGCAACTGTCGTATTGAGCCGTATGGGTGAAGGCCTTGGCAGAGAGTTTCAGGCGGGTTTCGGGCAAAGTGGTCCCTTTTTCAATTATTTCAGCCAGGACGGAACTGTAATCGGCCGGGTCGCAGACTACGGTTACATCCTTCCAGTTCTTTGCTGCGCTGCGCAGCATGGAAGGGCCGCCTATATCAATGTTTTCTATGGCTTCATCGATGCTCACACCCTCTTTTTCGATGGTCTGGCGGAAAGGATACAGGTTCACGCACACCAGCTCTATGGTGTCTATCCCGTTCTCGCGCAGGGTTTCCATGTGGGCCGGAATGTCGCGGCGCGCAAGTATGCCGCCATGGACCTTCGGATGCAGGGTTTTCACCCGTCCGTCGCATATTTCCGGGAAGCCGGTAACCTCGCTTATGCCGATGGTTTCAATGCCTTCGCGTTCAAGGAGTTTCTGCGTGCCTCCAGTGGCTATTATTTCCCATCCGATGTTCTGAAGGCCGCGCACGAAGTCTACCAGGCCCGTTTTGTCGCTTACGCTTACCAGCGCTCTCATTTTGAACTCGATTTAGTCTTTTTGAGCGGTTGAATCATATATCTCAGCCCCACTGTGGCCGCAAAGTTGAAGGGGAGTACCTGGCCTGCATCGCACCAGATTCCGGGCATCAGCAGCAGGGAGCCGTCCAGGAAAGGGATTTGTGCGTTGAAGGCAGAGCTGAACTGATGCTGGGGCACGCCGTCTTTGGTGTCGTTTCTCTCATACGGAGCGCCATATGTGCCGTAATTTCTGGACCAGGTGAGCATAAGCCTGTAGGGAATCTTGTGAAAAAGCGCGCCGGAAATTCCCACGTGGTGAGCTTTAAGCCGGTTGTTCTCCACACCTTTTACCAGCCCTTTGTAGTCCAGGGTTCCCTTTCTGGTGCCTGCGCTGAAAAAGAGGGGATTGCCCTTGCATCGGCCCCAGGCCGTCCAGCCGGAGGCGTATTCGCCGTTGTTGCTGTAGTTGTCCAGTCCGCCCAGGGTTATGTACCATTTTCCGTCGCCGTATTTTTCCATTCTGGGATCCTTGCCGGAAGCTATCTCTTCTTCGGTGGCAAGCCGGCCGTGAACGGATCCGGACTGCAGCATGGTGTACTGGAACTCATAAACTATATCCGTCACCCACTTCTTTTTGTCGTCGAAGGAGAAGGCTATGGTGTTAACTCCGTCCGGAAAGTTCTGGAACTTCATTCCGGATTTGTCTTCATAGGGGATTTCGTGCTGTGCGGCTATGCTCCAGCCGTCGCCTTTCCAGTCGAAGCGTATAGTCTCGCATCCAAGCTGGTTGCCTATCACGTTAATCTGGTCGCTCTTGGTGCTGGTCGCTCCTCCGTGGCTGCCGGTAACCATGCGGCAATAGTCGACGAAGGAGAGCGGCATCTGCCCGTATGTGGGGTGCACTCCCGCCCACTGGGCCCAATGGTCGATGGCCAGGGTGATGCTTGCGGGGCCGATGTTTCCCTTTAGGCCGAAGCGGGTGGAATGAGCTCCATGATGCTTTACGAAGCTGTTGGGGTCTATATTGATGTAGTCTCCCCACGAGCCGAATACCTGAAGGTGTCCTTTGGTGAAAGGCACGTTTGCGGGGGCAAGACGCAGGGTATATCCGGGCATAGACCGGGTATTGCCGCTCCATGCGAGCCTGCCGGCAGTGGTTGAAAGGCTTCCCAGCAGGGGAGATGCCCCGAAGAAATCCTGCTTTTCATGCTTTATGCCCAAATCGAGGGAGATGTTCCTCCATCCGCCGCTGACATAGACCTGGTCCGGGATGAAAGTGAAGCCCAGGGTCTTTTCTTCCCTCGCCGCCAGTGATACTCCCCAGCACCACTTCCAGTTCTTGCTCTCATCGAAGCTGGTAGATGCGCTCACAAGTGCAAGCCCGCCGCTGTATTCGGGCATGAGTCCGAAAGAATTGGCTGTAGACCAGAAAGGCATGTTGCCGCCGCTTGAAATGGCGCCCAACAGCAACATAGACACTACAAAATCGTTCATAAGGCAAAAATAGGAAAAAAATTTGCTAACTTGCAGTCCTTTTATGAAGATTACGTGCCTCATAAACTCCCTTCAGCTGGGAGG